>PFRJ01000107.1 GCA_002788515.1 Nitrosopumilales archaeon CG_4_9_14_0_2_um_filter_34_16
GGTTCCATCGATGATGCCTCTTTTGTTCAAGGAATTCAATTCTTGATCAAAGAAGGAATTATGAAAGTTTCACAATCTTCTTCAAGTTCAAGCTCGAAAGGTTCCGAACCTGATGCATGGTATAATTAATAATATAATTTTCATGTTCTACATTCAAATTATTGTCATTTGACATCCATTTGAAGAAGAATGATAGGTCTTTTCAAACATCCAAAACGACGTCTTAAAAAATTAATAAAAGACGGAGAATACGGTGAGGCCGTAGCATTTGGAAAGAGTATAGAATCTGAATACTCTGACGATTCTGATTTTATGTTTATCATGGGAAGTATTTTCTTTATTGTTGATGATGCACAAAAAGCATTGCCTTATTTTGAAAAAGCGTTTCAATTAAACAATAATGATGTTGAAACTTTGACTCTGAAAACTAATATTCATTTGGTTTTACAACAAAAAGACAAAGCAATTGATTGTTGCAGACGTATAGTTACACTTCAACCAAAAAACTCTGAAGCTCAAAAACTACTTGAAGAATTAGAAAATACCTAACTTGTAGAATCCATCATGTCTTTTTCATCTGATATGCATTTTCCATTAACCAATCACAAAACACTGTCACTTTTTCATCAAATTCTGTCCAAATGTGAACTGAATGTGGTAAAATATCTATTTTCCAATTATCTGTAAATACCCTTACTCCTTCTTTGTTTTCGTACATGTATGCGTCCTCTGTTTTGACATCTCCTAAAATTTCCAATGCTTTTTGTTTGATTATTTCCCTATCAATTGGAAATCTTTTCCTGTCATAATCTATGATCAAACTCAAGTCTCTTTTACCATACATGTCAAATTCTTCAATTCTGCCTTCTTTTGGAAAATTCACAATCAGTTTAACATTGTATTTTTTTCCAACTTCTTTTCCAATTTCTACAATTCTGGCATACCCAATTCCAGGACTTTTCTTTAAAAGAAATCGTATCTGTGCCAAATCTTTTTTCAATTGAATCTGAAGATCATTGATCAATTCTGAAAATATCATGTATGATCTTTGAGAAATTCCTATTATAACCATTAATTTCTCTCAAGATTAGTTTTTTTAGAACTTTGATTTGTTCAGAGTATGGCAATGCCTATGGATTATGATGGGATGAGAGCAGATGATGCTTCACTTCGAACGGATAATGTGGATGATTACAAACGAACATGTATTGAGTTTATTGAAGATATTTCTCATGATTACGAAGCATGGGTTGATTACTACAAACTGCCTGAAGATGAAGATAAACGAAGGCGTGCAGGTATTCGTGCTACCATTACACGAACAAATGAATGGATAGCAAAAGTTGCACAATCTATCAAAGCAATTGATGTCGTTATGAATGATGGAATCCAAAAAATGGCAGAGGCTACTGCAGGAAAACCCCTTGAAATTGGTGTGTTTGTAAATCACAAATCTGGTTACACTGAAGCAAGTTCTGGAATTATTGATGTAAATGTAAAGGGTAATGGAAGGGAAGGACGAAAAATGAAGCTGGGATTTCATTTTAAGGATGACAGATTTCGAGTTGAATCTACATGTGATGCATATTTAGCTCAGAATGATTTACCAACACAAGAATTTGACCTGATGGACATCCATCTAAAACTTCATGCCGAAAATGCTAAACCCCGTGATGTTGTGTCTTTCACTGTAACAATTAGTGAAATTGAAAATGGTGTTGAGTATGACAGACGAGGAGTTTCAACCATTGTCCATTTAGTGTGATTTGCTGTTTTTTATTTCATATATTCAATAAACTTGCCAGTGTTTTCCAGTTTTATTGAGTTAACTTCTTCTAAACTGTTAAGGGAATTCATTTTAAGATAATCTTCTGATGCTGTATACAAAACATCATCTATGTAGAACGTTCTTGCATTTGACATTCCATAATAACGTGAGTCTTCGCCTGAATGAGTGATTGTCCCTTTGAGATTGACTCCATTTGTCTTATCTAACCCAAATACATAGAACCCACTCCAGCGATTATAATCTGGTGCAATTTTTTTGGCACTTGTGATTTCCTCTAGTTCTTGGGAATCTCCATTGATTGGAATTGACAAAATTCCCTTTGTTTTATCAAAAAAGAATGCTTTGTGATCGTATAGTGCCTCTGACTGTGTTGAACTGTTTCCAATTACTATGTCGTCGGTTACTTTTGGATTGTTTACATCTGCCACATTGAATAGAGCAATTTTGATTCCTAATTGCTGAACCCTGCCTTCTCCTATCTCTTTTGTATCTCTGCCTATTCCAATGACATGTTCTTCATCATATGGGTGCAAATAGTTTGAAAACCCTGGAATCTTTAACTCTCCTAGAATTTTTGGAGTATCTGTAGATAAGTCAATCACAAAGAATGGATCAACTTGTTGGAATGTCACCAAGTATAGTCTGTCACCCATGAATCTTGCTGAAAAAATACTCTCATCTGGTGCGATTTTGTCCAGACCTCCAACTATGTTTAGTTGTTCATCCAAGATGTAGATTGAATTTGTACGTATCGTTCCTTGATACTGTGTATAGTATTCAGTTGTTGTTGCAACTCTGAATCTGTCTTCACTTTCGTCCATGGAGAACTGATTTAGTAGTCTCCCTGGAACGGAACCTTTTGCAACGTATTCTATTTTATCATTGTCAATTGAAATTTTGTGAATTATCGTCTTTGCAGACTCTTCTTGTACTTTTACATCGTATTCGTTTAATGCTTCTTTGATTTTTTCAAATAGTTTCTCTTTATCTTTTTTGTCCATTTCATTGTATGATTTTTGCATCAATTCTGAAATTTTCATCCATTGAGTTGATGAATTAATAGACGAATCTTCTTGGATTGCTTTGATTTGTTCTTGAATATGATCTGGTAATAGTGGAACTATGACGTCAAAAAATCTATCTCGTGAGGAATTTTCATAAAACCCAAATGGCATGCTTTGTTGGTATGTCAAGTAAAAATTATCTTCAGATACATAGATTGCTCCAGAATAGCCCATCAAAAACGTCTCAGAATTTATTTTATCGCCAAAAATGTCAATTGCAGTTAATGTATTGAAATTTGAAAATTGTTCTACATTATCAAAGTAAAATGCATCAGGTGTCATAATTCTAACCGAGTCTTCCATGATTATTGGCAGTCTGGGATATTGATAGTCCACGTTACTATTTGTAACAAAATACACATAATCTTCAATCATTCGTGCATCTGTAAAGTGCCCATCAATGGAATAATCTTTGAGTATCTTTGGGTTTTCTTTATCTGACACGTCTACAATCAATGCGTGAGTTACTGATTCGTATGATCGTATTGGGACAAAATCGTACTGTGGGATGATTTCATCATTACTTTGTCCATTGTAAAAAATTACTAATCTGTCTTCATTTAAGAACATATTCTCAATGTACTGTGATTCTACATCTAGTGCAATTTTTAAAATTATTTTTGCAGATTCTGCTGGATATGCATCAATTATTGAAAGTGTGTTATGTGATACAATGTATACATATTTTGAATCGTTTTTGAGATAATCTGGTTCGTCTACGTTTTCAACTTGAACATTTGTTGTGGAGTAGTCTGAACCTCCAGATTGTGCTTTTGACACTGTGGCAGATTCTTGAACTACTGCACTATCATCCATTGCCATTGGTGGAGGTGCTGCCATAAATCCTTCATCTGCTATACTTCGTATCAGTCTGTTATCGTAGAAATTTCCACTAAACATTGATGACGTCTCAAGGATGCTTTTTAGCTCTTCTTGTGATGAAATTTTTTTAATATTGTTGGTTCCTTCAAAATACTTTGATGTTGATTTGTCTATGTAGATTGTTTCAGGTGGGATAACCTGTGTTGTCAGTGGTTGCTGTCCAAAATCTAATGTAACCATTATTCCAGCTGTAACTATTACAGAAACGATGATTGCTATTGGGATTGTTACTTTTGAATTCATTTTTTCTCTTTATTTTTAGATATTCCTGAAACATCCATTTAGTGATTGCTATTGTTTTGTAGTTTGAGATAAAAGGTTTAGTGAAATTCAAATTTCACCAAATAATTTACATATGTTGCATCTATACTACCAATTCTAATGTCTTTTGATGATGGTGATTTGACTGAAAATTTTAAAATTCTTGCTACTGATGATGAAAAAATAAAGTCATTTGGTGAGATATTGACTAATGATTCTAGCCGTGAAATCCTTCAATTACTTTTCAATGAAGAACTTACTGCAACGCAGATTGCTCAAAAAACCCATGTTTCTTTGCAACTTGTAAAATACCATCTAAACAAATTACAGGATCTCGGTATTGTCAAAATCACAAAAATTGAGAAAAATTCGAAATCTCAAGACATGAAACTTTACACCGCTACAAAATTTAGTATAGTAATAGTTCCTCCAACATTATCCGAAAAAACTAAAGAAAGCAAGATGCTTGTTCGATCATTCAGACACATTTACAAAATTATGGGGCTGGGAATTGCATCTGGAGTTTCTGGATTGTTTTCATTATTGCAAATAAACCAAGATCAACATATTCCTACAAATGATATGCCTCTTAGAGAGTTTTCACCATTAGAAAAATCTGACACTGTTTCTGATTCATCGCAGTATTTTGCTGGCGATGAATCTGCAAGTTCAGTTTCTCCTCCTCTAGCTAAATCTGCCCCTCAAGTAATTTTTGATGATCCTGATCTTCCTCTTGATTTAACACAAGAATCTATAGATTCAAGTAATGTAATTCTGTCTAATGATATTGTCAATTCATCATCTGAATTGTTTTTTCCTCTTGTAATTGTTACTATTGTTCTCAGTGGATTAACTTTTTACTATCTGTACAAATATTTTAAAAAATCATCATGACTTAATCTAAAGTAATTTGTATGGTGACTCTTTTTTCATTTGCTCTTTCCTCACCTGGATATTTCAACATTGAAATTTTTTTACCCAATTCTTCATCTTTGACTAATTCGGCAATTCCTGTCAATGTCTCATTATTGTATTCTATTTTCACTCTTGCATTTACTAATGCATTTTTGAACCAATCTCCATCTGGTCGGTGTCTTGAAAAATAGATTTTTTCATTATAGTTTACTGCTCTGAGCATAACTGAGTGTTCTTTGCCTGTCTTTCTACCTACTGTGATTAGCATTGGCCTGAATAATTCTTCCTTTATCTTCATGCAGAGTTTTTTCCTGTCAAGTAATTTAACCTCATTGATAGAATTTTCTGATATTTGGTATGATAAGCAAATCTGTCAATCTGATAACATGTCCGTAAAACTTGAAGGAATGCCTACTAACATGGCTACTGCAGATACATTCGTTGGAAAAAAAGTCATAGATAGAGAAGGAATTGAGTATGGAAAAGTCAAGCACATTCACATTAATCAAGACACCCTAACCGTGAGCGGTGTAACAATCCATCAGGGATTTCGTAGAGACTATTTCTTGGCTGAAGACTATATTGACAAATTTTCTGAAGAAACATTACTTCTAAGTAGACCTCCTGTAAGAATTGGAATTCCGGTCACTGATATTGATCGTCATAAAATAGGTAAGGTAAAACGATTACACAAAAACCCAGATACTAATGAACTGGAATCCATAGAAATCAGTGATAGTTTAGTACATTCTAAGATCCTCTCTAAATCTGAAATTTGGGGAATAGGTGAAAAAATCATTCTAAGAATGACTAAAGAAGAATTCAAGAAACTTGAATAATTTCTTTTTCCAATATGTTTTTTAATTAATCTGTTTTTTTAGAACAAATATCGCACACTGGGATTCCGTTTTTGACAGTAATCTCTACATTTGATGAGTGGCATTTTTGACATAATCCTTTCATACTATCTTTGTTTTTCTTATGCTTTAAATTTTTTATGAGACTTGACTAAGCAATTTATAATTGACCTCTGCGATCAATGTATTGTATTCTATAGAAACAAGATCTCTTACCAAATCGTTTGGAGATGTACTTGCTGTAAATGACATTTCATTTTCTGTTAAACAAGGTGAAATATTTGGATTCTTAGGACCAAACGGTGCTGGAAAAAGCACCACTATGATGATTCTGACTAGTTTACTCAAACCAACCTCTGGACATGCTTTGATTTCAGGATTTGATGTTACTTCAAATCCTAAACAAGTCCGAGAAAATATCGGTTATGTTCAACAAGAATCAACAGTAGATGAGTATCTAACTGGACGAGAGAATCTTTTGTTGCAAGCAAAACTTAATCATATACCAAAAAATGAAATTAACAAAAGAATTGATGAAGTTTTAGAATTAATTGAACTTGTGGATAAACAAGATCAAGCTGTTGTTACATATTCTGGTGGTATGCGAAAACGATTAGATATCGCTGGTGGTCTATTACACCATCCAAAAGTGTTGTTTTTGGATGAGCCTACAGTTGGATTGGATATTCAAACTAGAAGAAAAATTTGGGAATATATTAAAAAAATTCACACTGAATTTGAAATGACTATTTTTGTCTCTACTCATTACATGGAAGAGGCAGATCAGCTATGTGATAGAGTTGGAATTATTGATAATGGGAAAATCCAGATAATTGACTCTCCTGAAAATATGAAAAATGCTATGGGAAATGAAGTTATCTCAATAGTACTTGACAGTGAAAAAAATCATGATTCTTTCGTATCTGAGATTAAAAAAATTGAATTTGTGAAAAAGATTAATCAAGACGGTTCTAAATTGACACTTTTTGCATCCAATGGGACTGAAGTAATTCCAAAAATATTTCAAATCTCATCTGAATTTGGAATCAAAATACAATCAATATCTTTGACACAACCAACACTTGATGATGTTTTCATTTCATACACTGGACATGAAATCCGAGATGATGATTCTGGATTTGATAGAAAACGTGAACATGCAAAGATGAAGAGGTTACGTGCATGAATACTTTGATGTATGATACATACACAATTTTCTGGCGAGAATTAAAAAGATACAAAAAATCTCGTAGTGGTGTTCTAATTAGATTAATCCAACCTGCAATTTGGATAATTGTTATTGGAAATACTTTTTCTGGTACACAACCATTGATTCAGTCAGTTGGATTTGAAGGTGAATACATTGAGTTTATGACCCCCGGTGTGATTATTCTAACTGCAATTTTTACAAGTATCTTTGGAGGTGTCAATACTTTGTGGGATAGACGATATGGTTTTATGAATAAAGCGTTATCTTCTCCTATCTCTCGCTCTGCAATCGCACTTGGGAAAATGTCTGCAATTTCTTTAATTGCAGCATTGCAAGCTAGTTTGATTCTGGGAATTGCATTAGCCATTGGTGTAACATTTCCAAATCCAATTATGATTGCACCTATTATGGCAATTGTTATTTTATTTTCCTTGGGATTCTCTGGAATTTCTGTAATGGTAGCAGCTACTGCAAAGTCACAAGAAACGTTTTGGGGAATCATTAATTTTCTTGGTATGCCTTTGTTCATGCTAAGTCCTGCTTTATTTCCATTAGAGTTGTTACCTAATTGGCTTGCAATTATCGCAAAACTAAATCCAGTAACATACACAGTACTATTAGTTAGAGAATTGATGACTGGCGTTTCTGAAGGCGGAATCCCAATACTTTTGAGCCTTGGTATACTCTTTGTGTTTGTACTTTCTATGATTGGACTTGCAAGTTATGTGTTTACGCGTGAAGTAAACAAACCATTTTAACATAAAATTGACAATAATTATAACATTAGCTAACTCTAGTCATGTTTCTCAAATTTTGTTATGATTATTTGTGAAAATCTCGTTCATAATTTTGATGTTCTCTGTAATGTTGTTATCTAATTCTTTTGCTCAGACTTCTTTTGGTTTTGGGGATTATGATTATCTCTCTGAATGGGGCTCATTTGGAATTACCGGCGCAGGTCATTTTTCTCACCCCCAGTTCATTGCTGTAGGTGATGATGGCAGTATCTATGTTAGTGATCTTGGCAACAAACGCGTTCAAAAATTCTCAAGTGTAGGCCAATACATTACTGAGTGGGGTAAAAGTGGAAAATTGCCTGGAGAATTTCATTATCCTTCAGGAATCGCAGTATCTGATGATTCAGTCTTTGTAGCAGATCGTGATCTTAACAGAATTCAAAAATTTTCAACAGACGGTGAATTTATTCTACAATGGGGTGTAAAAGGTATCTACGAAGGGCAATTCTACTTTCCAAATGGAATTGCTGTAAATAACGGAACTGTATATGTTGTTGATACTGGAAATCAAAGAATTCAAGCATTCTCAACAGACGGTGAATTTATCTTCTCTTTTGGCTCTAGTGGATTAAATGAAGGGCAATTTCTAAATGTATCTGGAATTGACATTGATGGTGACGGAAATGTATATGTCACTGACAAAGGAAATGGAAAGATAGAAAAATTTGATGCAACTGGAAATCATTTAAAATCATTTCCATTTCATTCTTCAAACTATGTTTTCAGTCCTGAGGCAATAGCTGTTGATCCTTCTGGTGAAATGTTTGTTGTAAACTCTGCAAATGATAGAATTTTACATCTGTCTCAAGACTCAAATCTTAATCTGAATGTTTTTGATCAAATCGGTCCATACGATGATTCACTTGAAATCATCACTGATATCACGATTGGAATTAATGGAGAATTGTTAGTTGTAGATTCTGCAAAGCACAATATCAAATCATTTGAAACTGCATTTTACACAAAACCTGTAATTGTTGATTATATTCCAACTGTAGAAATAGTTGAAAATACCTCTTATGATACAACCAAGCCTGTAATCACCGTACCACTTTCATTAATAGTTGAGGCTGATGACTTTCTAACTAGTATTGATTTTGGAAATGCTATTGCCACAGATGATGGTGGAATTAAAACAGTACTTAACAATGCACCTGATGCATTTCCTCCTGGCGTGACTACCATTATTTGGATTGCATTTGATCTTGTTGGGTACTCTGCCAGTGACTCTCAAACTGTCACTGTCAACACTTGCGGACACCCTTACTCTGATTATAATATGATCAAAGGAACTCCAAACGATGATGTAATCCAGGGAACCGATGGAGATGATTTGATCTTTGGATTTGCAGGAAATGATCTAATCTCTGGCGGATTGGGTGATGATTGCATTTTTGGTGGTCCAGGTGACGATGTCATTTTAGGTGAAGATGGAGATGATATGATAAAGGGTAATTCTGGACACGATATTCTAAAAGGACAATCAGGAATAGATGTAATCTATGCTAATTCTGGATCTGATGTGATGGATGGTGGAGCAAACTCTGATCGATGTTACCTTGACTCTGACAAAGATCTGCTATTAAACTGTGAAAACTAGGTTTTATCTAATCATACTATATTCCTATATTCTAACTATAGAAAATGATCTTTCTGTTTATAGTATCTAAAATTACTTCACAGCTCAATGACAACAAAAAACATTCTATTGACAACAACAATTGGTCTGATTGCAATACTTTCCATAACTATCCTTTCTAACTTTGAGGCGTTTGCAGAAGAAGAAAAGACAGGATACTCTATGGCTGAAAATGTAAGGTCTGTAATGACGTTTACTTTCAGAGATGGTGTGGAAGTACATGAATTCCCAGTTTATTCTATGACTACTGATTTTGTTTCAAATCGTGGAACAACTTTCAAAGTCGAAGGAATTGTGGGTGATGCTCCATTATTACATCAAGCACAAGATGAATCTTACAAATACAGAGTTATGCTTAGCAAAACAAATAACAGTTTTGAGTTTAATTTTAGATATTTTGATGTGAGTGTAGATTTTTTCAGAGATGACACTCTAATCAACTCAAAGAAATATCAAAATTGTCAAATTGATGACTATGCAACAAAAACATTGAATGCAGGAGATTACGAAAGTTACATGTCTTCTAAATCTGGATTTGCTGTGATTGACGAGATTGAATTCACATGTGGTGGTTTTGTATCTACTAAAACACCAAATATAGCACAATATCAAAACACTTTCACTGATTATGCTACAGTACCATTAGATCATAAATTTGCAGAAGACGTCAGAACTATTGCAACATTTGATTTTGATACTGGTTCTGAAAGAATTGAATTTCATGGATTTGAACTAGACACTGGGTATGCTGAAACTAGTAGTGCCGGTCCAAGTTTTACTGTAGAAAGAACTCTGGATTATTTTCCTCTATTAGAACAAGAAATTAACAACTCCAGAAATATTTCTGCTCTTCACACATCATACAATTCTGATTTTAATGTGGATGTTGAGTTTGTAAATTCTGAAAAAACTCTACGTAATCTTGAGTACACTAACTGTCATGTAACTTCTATGAATATTGTTACACAATCTGACAAAGAAGAAGGATTTACTGGAAAAAGTGGATTTGCACTAGTTCAACAAACTGGATTTACATGTGCTGGAATGACATCTTATAATCCCGTATATGACGAACGAAATGATTCTTCAAGACGTCCAATGATGTATAGTGTTACACCAATCCACTCATACAATGTTGGAACCGGTGCACATGCTCAAGCAACATTCACTTATCTTGATGGTTCAGAGATTATTGATTTTCCAATATTCATTCAAAGTAAAGTTCTGGGAAAATCATCTCCTACATTTACTTTGCAAGGAATAGTTGGTGACTTTCCAATGCTCTATGAACGTGTGGATGAAAATCTGAACATTCAAAAAGTTTCAGGTTCAAGTTATGTTGAAAAATTTGATGTAGATGTAGAACTATTGTACGGTGAAAAAAGTGTTAGGGGATTTAACTACTCTGATTGTCGTGTAGTAGACTATGATGTTGGTTCTGCCATGAATAAAGAAGAAAATTATCTCAAAGGTCAATTTGCTTTGGAGAATACTTTTCAATTTGAATGCAGAGGCTATACACCAAATAACCCTGCTTATGATGCAATGTTCAAAACAACATCTTATGGTACAACATTAAACACCAAAGATCTAAAACCTACAGATTCTTGGGGCCCAAACTTCAAAGTAGAATAAACCCATTTTTTCTTTTCTTTATTTTTTTAAACCATATTTTATAGTGCGATCAGATCAAAATCCGTGATTGTACTGTCTTTCTATATAGTACAATATACTATATGTTGACTAGCCTTAAGTCTAAAAATTCACGCACTAAATCATGGGACAATGGTTATCATGGATAAAATCAAACGAGAAGGCACTCTTAACAATTCTAGATGATTTGGCAAAAAAAGCAGTTGAAACCTCTGAAGCCATAGTGGTTTTATTTGAAGATCTGAATAATGTTGAGCAAGGAAAAAAAATTCATCAACTTGAAACTGAGGCAGATGTTTTAACACGTGATATATTTTCTGAACTAAACAAGACGTTCATTACCCCTCTAGATCGTGAGGACATGCAGAGAATTGCATCAAAAATAGATGATGTAATTGACTTTATGGATGGAATTGCAGCCAGGATCTACAGTTACAAAATCACTACTCCTCCACCATACACATTGGAAATGGCTAAGGAATTAGTCAAAGCAACCAAAGAAGTTGAATACATGATTTCAAAATTACAGCGTATCAAAAACCCAAAAGATATGATTGAACATTGTAGAAATACAAGTGATATTGAACACCTTGTTGACGATTTATACCGAGAAGCTATCAAAGAATTGTTTGAATCTGATGATGCAATCAAAATCATAAAACTAAAAGATATCTACGAGACAATGGAAACTGCTTCAGACCGATGTGTTGATGTTGCAGATGTAATAGAAGATATCGTTTTAAAATATACCTGAGATGATTAGATGATAGAGCTAGCAATAGGTGCAATAATTGTTGCGTTAATCTTTGATTTTGTAAATGGGTTTAACGATTCCGCAAATTCTGTTGCTACAGTTATTGGAACACGCGTTCTCAAACCCATCCATGCAGTAGCTTTATCTGCTGGAGCAAATTTTGCTGGCCCATTTATTTTTGGTGTGGCAGTCGCAACAACCATTTCTAAGGGTATTCTAAATCCTGATGATGTTACAGTTTACATGGTTGTTGGTGCTTTAGCCGGTGCAATTGGTTGGAGTAGCATTTGTACTTATTTTGGATTGCCAATATCAAACAGTCATTCTTTAGTTGGCGGAATAATGGGCGCAGGTATTGCTGTTTTAGGTTTTGAACAATTACTTTATGGTGGTCTTCAAAAAGTATTGACAGGAATTGTAGTTGCACCCACAGGTGGCATAGTTTTTGGTTTCTTGTTAACTGGATTGATTATTACTCTATTTGCACATCATAGACCTGCAATTATAAATAAAACTTTTGGTAGATTACAAATTATTTCTTCAGGTTGGTTTGCTTTAACTCATGGGGCAAACGATGGACAAAAAACCATGGGTATTATTGTGTTGATTTTATTTTCAACAGGTATGATTCCTGAACTTGAAATGCCATTATGGGTGATTTTTGCAGCTGCATCTGCTATGGCTCTTGGAACATTCCTTGGAGGATACAAAGTTATCAAAACATTGGGCATGAAAATTACAAAATTGAAGCCATATCAGGGATTTGCAGCAGAAACTGGAGGCGGTATCATGTTGGCTGTTTTCTCAGTATTTGGTATTCCTGCAAGTACAACGCACGCTATTACTGGTACTATCATGGGTGCAGGTGCAGCCCGCAGAAAACGTGCTGTACGCTGGAAGGTTGGAAAACAAATTGTCTTTGCATGGATAATAACAATACCTGGAAGTGCTGGAATGGCAATCGCATTTACTTATTTGATTTATCTATTTGTTTGATTTCAAACAATATCTTCATTTTTATTTCAGCAAAAATTTTCTGATGTATTCTAATGGACATTTTACAATTAATTCAATCAAATTTACTTACTCCGATAATTCTTTTCTTCTTGTTTGGACTTGTAGCAGCAAGAATAAAATCAGATTTAAAAATTCCTGAGGCAATTTCAGAATTTTTGCCGATCTATCTTTTAGCTGCAATTGGGCTTCATGGTGGAATTGAGATGAAAAATACTGGATTTGAGAATATGTTGATACCTATGCTCGTGGCGATTGGTCTTTCTCTTTTGTTTACATTGAATCATTATCAAATTCTAAGAAGATTGGGAAAATTCAATATTTTTGATTCTTATGCATTAGCATCAACGTATGGTGCAGTAGGAGCTGTAACTTTTTCTGTTGGTTTGTCATTTCTCAAAAATCAAGGTGTTTCATCAGAAGGGTATCTTGCAGCTGTTTTAGCAGTATTGGAACCAGTTGCATTCATCATGGCTATATTTCTAACAAACATGGCAGTATCAAAACAAATCAAAGCCAAGAAAAAATCTTTTACAACCGATGATTCATCTGATGTTGATATTGAAGTACAGAATAAAACAAAACTTTCTCAGGTTTTACATGAATCAGTTACTGGCAAGGCAATAGTAATTTTGTTGGGAAGCATAATCATTGGATATATCATTGGAGAGGAAGGGGTTGGTTCAATCAAAATTGTATTTGATGAAATGTTTACTGGTGCAATTGTAATTTTTATGATTGAGATGGGCGTAATTGCTGGTCAAAGACTAGATGATATTAAAAAAGTTGGAATCTTTCTTACTGCATTTGCATTGATCATGCCTACTTTTAATGGAATTATTGGCGTTTTAGTTGCAACTGTCATGGGGTTAAGTTTGGGTGGTGCAGTTATGTTTGGATTACTGTTGGCAAGTGCATCTTTCATTGCAGCCCCTGCAGTTTTACGACATGCAATTCCTCAAGCAAATCCAAGTCTTTACATCACCTCTGCATTGGGAATTACATTTCCGTATAACATAATTGTCTTGTTACCAATTATGTTTACAATTTCATCTATTCTTCATACTGGGGAAGGATCGATAGACTTATTCCATTATATTTTAAAGGATTTGATATGAAACTCTACAACGTAAAATTACTGACAGTTACTTGTGAAATACTTGCTCAAAAAAACGTACTTGAAATTTTAAAAAATCATGAAATTACAGGTTATACAGCTTATGAAGTAGATGGAAATGGAACTCGTGGATTACGTGGTCAGGGATTCAAGAATGAAAAAAACGTTAAAGTTGAAGTAATAGTGCGTGAAGAAAAACTATCTGGCGTAATTGAGGAAATCTCAAGAACCCTCTTTGCAAATTTTGCAGTAGTTCTTTATGTTAGTGATATCGGTGTTGTAAGAACCGAAAATTTTTAACAACATTTATCATCTGAACACAAAATTGGAATTTTTTTACTAGTTTTTGTTATGTTTGCTATTAATTCTGATAACTGGTTATTCGATATTGCATACATTGCTTTTTTACCTTCGTCTCTAGATTTTACAATCCCACATTTTTTCAATGTTTTTAGATGATGTGATACCAATGGTTGATCTTTTTCTAATTTTTCAACAAAATCGTTCACGCATAATTCTTTATTCTTTTGTAAAAGATCTAATATTTCAAAACGAGTTTCATCACAAATGCATTTTAGCAAACTAACACCATTCATATCAATCTAAATTTATATAAACTACTATTTATGTATGTGTAGATATGTCTAAAAATATCCTATTTGTGTGCGTGGAAAATGCCGGAAGGAGTCAAATGGCAGAGGCATTTTTTAGAAAATTTGCCTCAAAACACTTTACTGTTTCAAGTGCAGGTACTACACCATCATCCGAGCTTAATCCAATCGTAATTCAAGTTATGAGAGAAATTGGAATTGACATGACTGATCAACTGCCAAAACTATTATCTGCATCAATGATCGAAAATTCCTCTAAGACAATTAACATGGGTTGTATGGATAAAGAATCATGTCCTTCTTTATTTGTAAAAGATGTTCTTGATTGGAATATATCTGATCCAAAAGAAAAATCCATTGAAGAAGTAAGAGTAATTCGCGATAAAATAAAATATGAAGTTTTGAATCTTGTTAAATCACTTGAGGTATAAACTAAATGGCCTATTCTAATTTACAGATTTTTACTGTAGAGTTAGTTGGAACTTTTATTCTAGTGATTTTTGCAACTGGTTCAATTGTTTATGATGCCGAATTTTTTGATGGAAAGTTGGGAATTCCATTTGCTGCTCTTGCACCGTTTGTTGCATTGTTGATTGGAGTTTACTCTTTTGGAAAAATATCATTAGCTCATTTTAACCCTGCAGTAACTCTAGGCTATTACATTACAGGACATATATCAAAAATCCAAATCATATACTATTTTGTAGCAGAAATCATCGGAGCTCTGTTGGGGTCGTTGTTTGTTTTGACATTCATTGGTGACAAAGAAAATCTTGGATCTAATGCACCTAATTATGACTTTTCAATATTTCTGATTTTTCCTGTTGAGGTTTTAGCTTCTGCAATGTTGATGGGAGTAATTTTCTATGTTGTATACACAAAAGGTTTGAGAGGTTTCAGTGGTGTTGCTATTGGTGGAATTGTTGGGTTGGATATTTTGTTTTTAGCCTTTATTTCCGGGGCCTCGATGAATCCTGCCCGAGCATTGGCTCCCGCATTACTTTCTGGTACTTTTGAAAATCTATGGCTGTATTGGACTGCCCCATATGTTGGTACTACGATTGCAGCGTTTATGTTTAAAAAGAAATTCAAGGTACAAAGAAAAATGGAATCGTAAAATTGGCACAATATAGTTCTCTGGATTCTATCTAATCTAATATCGTTGATCTTTAGTTTTCCATTGTTCTAAATGACATATTGTCTTCCAATTTTGATCAAAATATAGCAATATCACGCCTATGTAAGAAAATTCTGTTGACACAAGCAAATGTTTACTCTGTATTATCGTTAAACAAAAACGGTCGAGTTATTGAATCTCAATTTACTCATGATAGAATTCTCTCACAAATGAATAAGTCTGAAATTGAAATGATATGCATGCAAAGAACATTACAAACTTCTCTTGGTATGGAATTTAATGAATTAATTGGTCCACTAAATTGTATAACTATTGAACGTGAAACTATGTTTGAACTCTTATTCCCTTATTCTGAAGGAGTCATTTTTGTTATATGTGATTTAGATGTAATTCCTAGGTATCTCTCTAAAAAAATACTGTTTATTATACGTGATTTTGAATGGCGATCTAAAAATCTGATTTATGAGCAAATTTGATAATGATGTTAAAACCTAACTGTGCACAGTATCTTGTTCATCAATTTGTATGAACACGATTATAGAATTTACTCAATAAATTTTTTCTAAAATCTGATTATTTGTATTTCTACATAATCTTAATAATTCATTTAGATTGTATTTTTAGATCTTTCTGATATTGTATTTTCATGGAGAAAATCAAATGTAAAAAATGTGGTAATAATAGTACCGAAGTCCTTCGACGCGGGAAATTTGCATCTGATATAATTTTTTGTCCTTCATGCGATGATATTTGTAATGCGTTTGATTGATATTTTCTATATAGTCTACAAAATAATCTGTGCTTATTGAAAATTATTACTAGTTTGTTTTATTTGATTTTGTTTTATTATGTTTGATGGCTGCTACTTACTTCTCCGAGCAAGATAATCCCTCATTTTCAAAAATTCTATTATCAAAAGAAGTAGCAGAGATCATTAAACAAGTTGTGCGAGAATCTACTCGTACGGTTCATCTAAAATGTGATGAAGAGAAGATTGTTACTTCTATGTCTGAAAAATTGAATTCTTGTATGACTGAACATTAGTGCTACTAAGAAAGCATTTTCAATGAAATCCAAAATTTCTATTTTTATGCCTGGATATTCTTCAAAACCTCTCTTTTACGAATAATAATGGCCAGAATTACCATTTACTGATGTCTGAATCTAAGAAATTATTTGATATTGCTAAAAAAATAATC
>PFRJ01000124.1 GCA_002788515.1 Nitrosopumilales archaeon CG_4_9_14_0_2_um_filter_34_16
AAATCAAGACATCGCTTTCTTTTGCAACTGAGACGTTATCATTTCCTGAAATTGATCCTTTGATTTCTCCAAATGCTTCTTTTGCAAGATTGGTATACTCTACTGCTGACTCTGCTGCTCTTGCTGCATCTCTGGATCCAATGATGACGTCATTGTTTTGCGACCATCTCAGCGCAAATCCTTTTCCCATTCCGCCGGTTCCACCAATAATGCCAATTTTCATAATATCTCGCTGATAATGTTATTATTATCTCTATTTAAAAAGCGATCAAATTGGGACAGATAATTTTTCTCAGACACGGTCAGGCAAAAAATAATGTTGAACGAGTTTTAGCTGGGCGAACAAAGGGCATTCCGTTAACTGAAACTGGCATTCAGCAAGCACAACATACTGCTGAATTACTTGAACATATGAACATCTCTGCAATTTATTCTAGTCCAATTCAAAGAGCAAAACACACTGCAGAAATTGTTGGAGAACATAACTCCATTGATGTCAAAATTGATGATCGTCTAATTGAACTTGATATGGGAAAATTTACTGGAGTTCCATATGATGAAATTTTTACCAGTCATGGCAATGTCTTTATGAAATTCTATAACGGTGAATTAGAAATTGCTCATAATGGTGTAGAAACTTTTTCTGAAGTCAAAAAACGAGTATTGGGAATAGTTGATCATATAATTGAGAATCATCCTGATGAAAATGTTGTATTAGTAACTCATATGGATCCAATCAAAGCCATGCTTTCAACCGTAGTAGATCTTTCTCCTACAAACCTCTTTGAATTAATCATTGCAAATGCTTCTCTGAATATATTTAGAGAAAAAGAATGTAAATTTTCTCTTTCCGGACTTAATGTAATGCATCCATCCCGTTTCGATCAGGGTTGGTAGCTAATAATCTTGAAAACCCTTAAATAGAAATTATAGGCCACGTCATTCAATCACTCATGAAGAAATTGGTCGGATTATTCTTAGTATTGGCAGTTACAGTACTGATTCCAGCTGTAGACTTAGCATTTGCTGCAGGTGATGAACCTGGAGAGTATCTTGATCGTAGAGTGATTATTTGGAATTTGTTTTATAGATTAATGACTGTTGGATTTACTGTCGGAGCAGTTGTTTCTGGAACTATCATCTGGCAATGCTGGAGATTTAGAGAATCTCATCCTAAAGCAAAACCAACTCCCTATGAGGGCACGGACTGGTAAAAATGAGTGGGCACTCTAACTGGCCTGAATGGGTTTACATCGGTGTAGTAGTAGCGTTGATGGTTTGGGTGGGTGCTGAAGCGTGGGAAGCAGAAAGACTGGTAGATCATATCCCTGCAGATGCAGAAACAATCAAAGTAACTGGACAGCAATGGTTCTGGTCTTTTGAACATGAAGACGGCACAAAAGAAATTGGCGAATTACATGTTGAAGTCGGCAAGGCTTACAAGTTTGAGATAATGTCCAAAGATGTCAATCATTCTTTTAACATTCATGATTATGTTGTGTTAATGGATGCAATACCTGGTAGAGTTAACACCGTGTGGTTTGCTCCAACTGAACCTGGAACTCATGATATTCAGTGCAGAGAATATTGTGGATTAATTCACTATAACATGCGTGGAACATTAATTGTGGAGGAACCATCATCTTGACAACGCTTTTATCACAACTTTCAATTGTCAATTCTGAGGAGATAATCTAATGGTTCTAGAATTACAAAAGCCACGTCCAATTTGGCAAATTATGTTTTCAACACACCATACTGATGTTGGTTTGCTTTACCTTATCACTTCACTTGCATTCTTGTTCCTAGGTGGTTCACTGGCTCTTGCAATCAGAGCGGAATTGTTCTTGCCTGGTTCCCAAATCATTGCTGATTCAATGACCTTTAACAGAATTTTCACTGTTCACGGAACAACATTGATCTTTTTGTTTATCATTCCATTTGCATCTGCAGTTGGTAACTACTATGTTCCAATCATGGTAAGATACAAAGACATGGCATATCCAAAACTTAATGCCATTGCATTCTGGATGATTCCTCCAGCAGGAGCACTCATCTGGTTAGGCTTTGCAGACTTTACTTGGTATGCAACACCACCTTACTCTATTATCAGTGCACCTGGTCCAGCTGCTGACATGTGGATTTTTGGATTAAAGATTCTGGGTGTTTCATCAGTACTTGGAGCAATCAACTTTGTCGTCACAATTCTCAAATGTAAACACCCTGACATGTCAATTGGACAAGTTCCATTATTGGCCTGGTCATTCTTATCATCCTCGTTGATTATTCTTGTTGCAATTCCAACGTTTGCAGCAGCACTTTTGATGTTGCTCACTGACAGACTTGGTGTAAGTGGATTTTTCAATCCGGCAATGGGTGGAGATCCAATTGCATATGCACACTTGTTCTGGTTCACATTCCATCCTGAAGTGTATGTACTAGTTATTCCAGCAATCGGAATGATGTATGAAATCATTCCAAGATTTTCAAGAAAACCAATTTACAGCTACAACTCTGGAGTCTTTGCATTTGTGTTATTGTCAATTGTAGGATTTTCATCATGGGCTCACCACATGTATGCAACAGGAATGTCATTTACTGAAAAAACAGTATTCATGGTTGGAACTCTTGCAGCAGTGCCAGCATCTGCCATGCACGTATTCAACTTTGTTGCAACAATGTGGAATGGTAGAATCAAATTCTTAACACCAATGATGTGGTCTGTTGGAGGAATTGCCTTGTTCTTCTCTGCAGGTGCAGGTGGTGTAGCAAATGCAGCAATGCCATTAGACTTTACAACACACGATACATACTGGGTGGTAGGTCACTTCCATCTCTTTGTGATGGGTACAATTGCATTTGGTTCAATTGGATTCCTTTACTACATGTTCCCATATGTTACAGGTAGAATGTACAATGAGACAATGGGTAAGATTCACTTTGTAATGTCATTTATTGGAACTGTATTAGTATTCTTTACACAACACTTGCTTGGTTTGTATGGTATGCCAAGAAGAATTTTTGATTATCCGCCAATCCCTGAATGGATTGCTATGAACCAAATCGCAACAGTTGGTGCAATGATTATTGGTATTAGCATGGCAATATTCTTGGCAAACATGATTTACAGTTCAGGAAAAGGAAAACTTGCAAATACCAATGACCCATTTGGTCTTGGTGGCAAGTACTACTATCCATTTGAGGCAAAGAATCCATCGCATTAGGAGATATATGAAATGAGTCACGATAATTCCCAAGTTTACAGAACAACTCCAGCTAGAACTGGAAAGATGATGATAATCATGTTGGGTATCTGTATTGTTGGAGGAGTAATCTTCTTTTCAATGTGGGACTATTGGATTTCACAACCAGCCCCAGTTGTAGCAATGATGGCAGGTGGTGATGATCATGGTGCAGTAGCTGTACACACTGGTGCTACTATTACATCAACTCTTTCATTTATAGAATCTCCGGACTTTAGGACTTTGGCATTTAATGCATTACCTGGTGATCCAAATCACAATCCATCAATCAATATGCAAGTTGGAGACAAAGTTGTCTTTGATGTAGTTAATAATGGAAAATCATTTCATTCTTTTGGTGTAACAGCTGAAGATGAAGGATTTGGAGGAATTATTCCTGGAAGTGAAGTTGCATCTGCATCAAACCCACTAAAACCAGGTCAAGGTGGAACATCAGAATTTATTGCAG
>PFRJ01000092.1 GCA_002788515.1 Nitrosopumilales archaeon CG_4_9_14_0_2_um_filter_34_16
ATCCAACTTGAATATCGTCAACAATTGTCAAAATTCCAAATTCTTGACACACCTCTTGTAAAGATTGAAGCCATTTCGAGCTTGCGATGTTGATTCCTCCTTCTCCTTGAACTGTCTCCAATATCACAGCTGCAGGAAGATCAACGCCACTACTGTTGTCTTCTAGTAATCGTCTGAAATAATCAATTGTGTTGATCTTATTTCCCATATACCCATCATAGGGCATAAATATCACTTCGTTAAGGGAAACTCCTGCACCCCCCCCCCTATGGTGACCGTTTCCTGTAGCTGCAACAGCACCTAATGTTACTCCATGAAAACCATTTGTAAAAGAAATTATTTTTGTTCTTCCAGTAACTTTTCTAGCAATTTTAAGTGCGGCCTCAACAGCATTAGTTCCTGTAGGACCAGTAAACTGAACTTTGTAATTTAAGTTTCTGGGAGAAAGAATATTTTTAAAAAAAGCATTTAGAAAATCTTCTTTGGATTCTGTTGCAAGATCCAAACTGTGTGTAATTCCATCTTGATTAAGATATTCAATTATTTCATTTTTCAAAATAGGGTTATTATGTCCATAATTTAATGATCCAGCTCCACAAAGAAAATCTAAATACATTTTTCCATTATTGTCAATTAGATAAGAGCCCTTTGCTTTTTCAAACATTACAGGATATGCTCTGCAATAGGATCGGACTTCAGACTCTAAAGAATTGATATGTTTCAAGACATTACCTCCAGAATCTTTTTTTGAATTGGTCCAATCCTTATGAGATTTTCAGGCTCATGCCCATCTTCTAAGACATCAGTTGAAAACAATGGGCGTGATACTAGTTTTGCACCTGCCTGATCTGCAAAATTCTGCAGGAATTTTAAGGACGAATGGTTTGACGGAGTAACTGTGGCTTCTACGAATTTAACCAAAGAATTGGTACCTGAAAATGTTTGGAAAACCATTTTTTTTGCAATCCCTTGATTCCTAAATCTATTATCTACTGCTGCTTGCCAAACAAACAAAGTGTTAGGATCTTTTGGAGAAATGAATCCTGAAAGAAATCCTATGATTTCCGAATTATGTTCAGCCACACAGCAAGTCTTTGAAAATTGATGACACAGTAAAACGTAAAGATACTTCGAATTCTCATCAAGCGGTTTGTTGTTTTTTACAAGTTCCCAAATTTCTTGAGCGTCATCAACTGCTGGTTCTCTGTATGTGATGGAAGTCATATTTACACTATAATTTTTATTGCATTTCCTTGAGACAAAACATCTATTTCTTCCAATCTTTTGTTTGCTTCTTGTGGGATTCCTATGAAAAAAGGTAAACGCTCTCCTTCAGAAGGACCTTTACCCATCATTAGTTTTGATAATGCTGAAATTTTTTGTTTAGTTAAATCTGAAGAAATTGTTTGCGAATCTGCTACAATTCCAATATGATAAAGAAATTTTTCAGGATTCCAACCAATAACGTCAGGTTCAAAACCTTGGATGTCAGTAGGATTATCAAATCCGGTACAATTTGCTTGCAGAACTTGTATTCCATCTTTTTCAAAATTTTCAGTTAAGTTTTTGACCATCTTTTCAGTTGTAACCATGAAATAATTTTCAAAAGGAAATGACTTAATCTTTTGTAAGCTAATGTGTTGAAATTAAGCTCAAATTCTAAAACAGTAAGTTAGATTTTCCACTTTTGCACATTTATTACAAATGTTTTGACAGCAAATCTCTTTTCCCCACACGTGATTCATCACATACAACTAAAACAAGAAAAAATAATCAAATACAACATAAATAGTCAAAAATACCAAAATGTCAAAAAAATAAAAAAAACTATGGAGAATTAAGCAGATTTAGAAGGCAGTAGATTCAATCCTAATTGATTAAGATACCATTTGTAGGATAGAAAATGACAAAGTTAGGCGTGAAAAGCATGATTTTACAATTAATCATTATCAGTATTTTTTTGTTTGGTGAAATTTCCACGACATTTTTTACATGGCCTATTTGGCCAACATTCAGGCAAGAAACAAGTCATTATACATAAAACATTATTTCAAAATACATTATATTTCATAAATGAATTAGCTTAATTTCATACAACAAGCTGAATTTGAACAATTAGTTAAGTAAAACAGATCTATTGATAAAGACAATATCGCAAATAATAATTCAGGCAATTTATCTAAATAAATCTCCTTCATAAAATTCAGCGATACTGTCTTTAATCATTATAAAGGAATTTTTTTTAAAATTATATGATTCGATGAAATTGGCTTTAATCATTGCAAGTTCAATTGATGCACCATCTTTTAGTGAAACATATCTACGAGGAATAGAATCGTCAACACGTTTCCACTCTCCTTCTAGTTTGCATGTATCAAACAGTTTCTTCATGAAAAAATTTCTATGTGTTAGATTATTTGTTTTCATCGTGATTTCATTTATCAGCATTTATGTTTTTAAATCGTTTTTTGTATTCTTTTATCAACAATTTTGGAAAAGGAGTGTATTCTAAATTTTCAAATAGTGTTATGAGTTTGGAATCAGAAATAGAACACAAATAGTTTTTGATAGTTTCTTCACATGAAACATATGATTTTTTCGGATCAAAAAAATTTTCCATATTTTGATTTTAATATTTTAAGGATATAGGATCTTGTAAGCTTTGAGCTTGATTTTCATCTCATTCTTTTAATTTAAATTCCTTGAAAGAATCTGAAATATTCCAGCAGTGTTTAAAATAGTCCAAACACCACTCCCGAAATGCATCATCTTGACTAAAAAACATAGAACGGAGATCTGGCTTTCCTGTCAAGTCGGGAAACATTAATCCAGCGTATTTTTCATTTAAAATGACTGAAACTTGAACTGATTTTATCATTCTTCTTTCAATTTTACCAGATTCCAATAAATGATAAAATCCAGATTTTTCTAGGAGTTGTTTCCTACCCTTCGGTATTGAAGCATCTTCAGAAATAATATGACGGTATTTTGTTCCACGTTTTACACGTTTAATCATCAATTCAATAAGATCGAGAGGAGTTTCATACAAAATATTGAAAATATGGTCATCAGCAGTTCGATAGATTTTCTTCCAGGTCTCTAACACTTTTGATACACCAATTACTTCCTCAGAATTACTCAAATCACCAATACGTCGTAAAAATTTAGGAGGAATGTTTCCAAAATCATGAGATTTAAAATATTTTTTGTGTTGAGAAAGATAAGAAAATGAATGGATTTGGGTGCAGGTGGCTTTACCAAAAGTTGTTAGTGCATAATAGTTGTTTACCTGTTTAACAATTAAACCAGAGTTGGACATGCGTTCAAAGTTTCTATGAATTTCTTGTGGTGTTACATTGAATTTTTTGGACAGAGTGGTTAGCCTTGATGGTTTTTGAATTAATTCAAATAATATTTTAAGTCTAACTTCACTTGCAAGCTCCAAAAATTCTGCCGATGTGTCCTCAAAATTTATCATAATTGAAATTATTTAAACCCATTAAAAGCAGTTGTGATCAACATTAAAAATTCGAAGATGTTTTAATACAAAAGTTCATCCAAATGCCCATTTTTTACCATGTCTAAAACAAATGATTCTATTTTTGTAATTCCACACCGTGGAAATTGTTTTTGTAAATTTTTTTTGTTTTTAACAACTATGGTATCATCAAAAACATAAACACTCATCTTATTGTCAAAC
>PFRJ01000047.1 GCA_002788515.1 Nitrosopumilales archaeon CG_4_9_14_0_2_um_filter_34_16
AGAACCTGATACTGACAACGCCACAAAACCACATGATAAAAAATATTTTTCAGATTCACCACATTCTACAGAGGAACGCGATGTAATTTTTGTCGGTACCAAACCAATCATGACTTATGTTTCTGCAACTTTGACTCAACTCTCGACAAGACCCACTGTTACCATTAAAGCAAGAGGCAAAAGAATTACACAAGCAGTTGATGTTTCACAAATGATTGTTAAACGAATGAATTCTGTGGGATATGTGGTAAGTGACGTGAGAATTTCATCTGAATCTTTAACTTCTCAAGATGGAAAACAACGTAATGTTTCTACAATGGAAATTGATATATCAAAAAATTAGTTTGAGAAATTTATTTTTAATTTTGTTTGGTGGATTGTTTGTTATATTGGCTGTCATGTTTGCTAATAATTCTTGTAATTTTGAACGTCTTTTGATTTTAGATGATGTATCAACTTATGAAAAATCATTAGATCCTGAACTTTGTGAGATTGTTGTAGAAAAAATTGATATGTTCAACGATAAATGTGAGTCAAATATGGAAATTTTAGATTGTAGTTAAATGGCAATATCCATCAAGAATGTAATCCCAAAATAAATTAGTAATAAACTTAAACTCACCATTAGAATTTTGTAATTTCTATCAGAAATGATCTGTCTGCTTTTTGAAGCAAAAAATGATGTTCCTCCTAGCCATGCAAAATCCATCCATATGTGAAATCCAAACACAATCACTATTCCTGCAAATGCCCAGATTGACATTGCGTCTGAAATTAATTTGAACCCTATTGTTAGCCACCATATGATGAAAAATGGATTGAATACACTTAGTGCAATCCCTGTAATCAATGGGCCTTGTTTTGGTTTTGGATCTTGAGTTTTTTTGTTTTGTAATGTTTTTTTGATTTGTAATGCTGCAAACACAAAAAGCATAATTGCTCCCAAAATTGAAATTGTAGTTCTAAATTCCGGTATTGTTTCCAAAGAAAAAACTCCCAGTCCTAGTAAAATTATTAATGGTAATTCTACAACTGTGTGGCCCATTGCCATCTTGACTCCTGATTTTATCCCACCGTGCAATCCATATGATATGTTTGCTGTAAAAAGTGGACCTGGAGTCATCACTCCTGATGCTGAAATTATGATAACTATCACTCCAAATTCTAGAATCTGAATCATTCTAATTTTGATTTTATTTACTAAACGAAATAAACATGTTAGATTTTTTATCTATACATGGAATCACTGAGATGTCTTGACTCTTCTTGTGTTTCTTTGATCATTATCTCTGCTTTTTCAGCTTCTTTTTGTAGTGATGGAATATCACATGATGCTCCTGGAATTAATTTAGACATTGACATGCAAAGTTGCGCACTTGATTTAAAATCGGGACCATTTCCGTCAGTGTGAAAAATTATAATCACGACATCTTGTTTTGATATACTTCCCTCATTCAATAATATTCCTGGAATTCCTGGAATTATTCCATGATCTAAAACTTTCAACCCTGCTTCTTTGATTTTGTTTCTTGCAGATTCTGTACTTCCAATACCTATTATCTCTTCGTTTCCTGTTGATGATTTTATTGCAACACTGCTAACTATTAATCCAATTTTGTGTTTTTTTGCCCAGTTTAGCATTGTTTTGGCAGTTACTTTGTGCAGTGATTGGTCTAATGTAAGATATGACAAAAATACTCCCACTTTCAAATCGTTGTTTACAAAGATTCTTGTGGGAAAATTGGGTTCTCCATTTTTTACAATGCTGATTGGGGGAAAATTTTCTGAATCTATTACTCCTGCCAAATCAAATTGTGATGTGTGTATCATAGATTCAGTTGCAATTGCACTGGTAAATCCAACTGATGGAAACCCATCAATAAGATATCCTCCTTCTAAATTAATTGGCTTTAATTCTCTAATTCTAATTTTGGGAAACAATGTATTTTTTGTATTTTAATCAAATAATAGCTTTTATCTCATTTTATTTGTCTACTTTCGAAAGGAGAGCTGCATAGATGAATGGTAGTATTGTAGTTACTTCTGCATGAAGTGTTGCTTGTTTTGCATCTTGTGTTACTTTCCCCCATGATATTGCCTCTCTTACTAATGCGCCACTAAGACTTCCATCAAATTCTTGTGCCGTAGTGATATAGAATGCATAATCTAACCCTTCTCTGTATTGATTCCACCATAGTGTATGGTGTTTTGAGATTCCACCACCAATCATAAACGCTCCTGATTTTTCAGCTTTGAAAATTAGCCCTGAAAGTAAATCTGCATCACCTGTCATGTTAAGTTTGAAATCATTATGTTTTTGAGTAAATAACCATATTTGACTTCCTACAGCTCCATCCATTATTCCGGGAACTACTATGTTGATGTCGTTTTTGTATGCCCAATACAAAAACGAATCTTCGCCTAGGTGTTTTCCAATCATTTTACAAATTTCAGAAGTAGTCATTTCTTTTACGCCATTTTTATATTCTTCTTCTAGAAACAACTGCATTTTTTCTTCAATGAGCGGTCCATAACTGTCCATTGGGACTAGTACGTTTCCTAATCTGTGGATATTCTGATTTGCAAGTTCCATATCATCCATTGTGAAAGAACCTTCATTGTAATTTGAAAAGTGTCTTGCAATGTCATGATCTAATGCTCCACATGTAGTTATAGCTACATCAAACCATTTGTTTTTGATCATGTTTTTAACAATGCCTCTTAATCCTGTTGATACAACTGCTCCTACAAATGAGATAAATCTTAGACATTGCTTGTCTGCAATCATCTCTGTCAAAATATCTAATCCGTCTGATAGATTTACTGATTCAAATCCTCCTGACTGTGATAATTCCTCAAAAATTTTTTCAATTGATGTACTTGAATCAATCTCTATGTCTTTAACTGGACGGCCAGGATGTATCATAATTTTGTGTGTTGTTGCCAAGTATAAAATTCTGCCTTCAACACAACAATTTTTTCAATTATTTGGGGAAACTTTAAACCCTCCTACCTAACAATAAATTTCAAATGGTTGGTAGAATTAAAGTTGGGTTAGTAGGTATTGGAAATTGTTTTTCAGGATTAATCCAAGGAATTGAATATTATCGTAAAAATCCTTCTCAAGAGGTTACTGGAATTATACATGATAAATTGGCAGGATATGGAATTCATGACATTGACTTTGTTTGTGGGTTTGATGTGGGTGAAAACAAGGTGGGTAAACTTCTTCATGAGGCAATCTACGAATTTCCTAACATGGTTGATTGGATTCCTAAAGATGAATTACCAAAAAATGAAGCTAGGGTTTATGAAAGTCCAATACTGGATGGCGTGGGATTATGGGTAGAAAATAGAATCAAACCTATCACAAGTACCAAAACTACAGAACAGATTGCTGATGAAGTAAAAGAAATTCTCAAAAAAACTGGTGTTGAAATCATTGTGTCTTATCTACCTGTAGGTTCTGATAAAGTAACCGAATTTTGGGCTCAAATCTGTCTTGATACCAATACTGCATTTGTAAATTGCATTCCTTCTTTTATTGCATCTGATGAGAAATGGGCAAAGAAATTTGAAGAAAAAAACATTCCCTGCATTGGAGATGATATCAAAGGACAAGTTGGCGCAACTATCGTTCACAGGACTTTAGCTAAATTATGCAGCGATAGAGGAACAAAAATTGAAAAAACATATCAAATCAATGTTGGTGGCAATACTGACTTTCTTAATATGAAAGAACAAGACAGACTTGTTTCAAAGAAAATATCTAAAACTGAAAGTGTTCAAAGCCAACTCAAAGAAAGATTAGCCGACGACCAAATTTATGTTGGCCCTTCTGATTTTATCCCATTCTTAGGCAATACAAAACTCATGTTCATGAGAATTGAAGGTAGGCAATGGGCAAACATTCCTTACAATATGGAAGTTCGTTTAGAAGTAGATGATAAAGCTAATTCTGCAGGAATTGTAATTGATGCTATTCGTCTGGCAAAAATCGCACTTGATAGGGGTATTGGTGGTCCAATTAAACCTGCCAGTGCATATTTGATGAAACATCCAATTGAGCAAACCTCAGATACTCTAGCAAAAACCGCATGTGAAGATTTTGTTGCAGGCAAATAATTATCTAAACTGATTCAAATCTGCAAATCGTGCTTTTCTGCTTTTTTCGTATCTGCTTAACGTAAATTCTTTTGATATTCCACATTCACCATTTAATTTACTGATTTTGGGCGTGACTACTTTGTTGTTTTCAAGCAAATCTACAATGAGACTGCTTCCACCAAATCTGTGATTTTCTACATTTGCTGCTATGATTGGTATCCTATTCTCTAGTGCTCTGACCTGAACGTACATCTGCCAAGGCGCAATCCCTCTCTTTACTATTCTGCTGGGGGAAAATAGTACTTGGGCTCCTTTTTTTGCTAATGTATCTGCAACTTTAGGGAATACCATGTCATAGCAAATTATGACTCCAAACTTACATGCCGTGTTGAAGATTTTTGCCTCCTTCCCTGGCTTTACCTGGTTTTTTTCATGGTCAAAAGGATGGATTTTTTCTTGTTTGCCTATAAAATCTCCATTTGGACCAATAATTGGCGCTATTATTGTTGTATTCTTTGTCTCATAATAAAATGCTCCAGGTATTATTGTCATTGAATATTCTTTGGCAATTTTCTTAAAATCTGAAAATTCTTTATCAAAATCTACGATCTTATTGTTCTTTAACCACTGTTCTGGTAGGCATACGATCTCTGCATCCTGTCTTCCCAATTTCTTTAAAATTTTTGCTACTTGTAAAATTCCATCTTGATTTGTATTATATGATACAGTTTGAATCACTCCTAACTTTACCATGAATTTTGAATGTATATTCACTAATTATAGATAGGCATGTTAATGCGATCTTTTCATTATCTTGCATTGTAGTTTACCGCTACGAAAAATATCATAATACAACAAGAAAAATTATGCAATTCTGTCAACTAAACTTGTTAAGCATCGATTATCCTACGTGTTGGGAAATTATTGCTATTGGTTCATGTTAAAAAAGTTGAGATCTTTGGTTTCAAATCATTTGGGTTCAAAAATACAACGGTCCAATTTGAGCCGGGGTTAGTATCGATCTCAGGTCCAAATGGATCAGGTAAAAGTAACATCTTAGATGCCATTATTTTTGCAATGGGTGAAAACAAACCCAAAGTAATGCGCGTTGATAAATTGAGATCTTTGATTCATGATATTGAAGGAAATCAACGTGGACCTAAATTGGCACGAACCAGTGTTCATTTTGATAATTCTGATAGAAAAATCCCAGTTGATTCTGACGCTGTAGAAATTACAAGAGAAATGGATTCAAACGGAGAGAACACTTACTATCTAAACAAAAAGCAAACCAATCGAAGTAATATCTTAGATTTATTGGATATGGCAAATGCTGGCTTGGGACAGCTCAATGCTGTTCAACAAGGAACGGTAACTAGAATTTCTGAATTCACATCTGAAGAAAAAAGAAAAACAATTGAAGATTTGATTGGCTTGTCATATTTTGATGAAAAGAAGGTAGAATCTGTAAAGCAACTAGATGAAGCCGATAGACGATTAGAAATTGCACTTGCAAAAATGGGTGAAATTAAAAAAAGAATTGATGAACTTGAAGAAGAACGAAACCAAAAACTCCGTCATGATATTTTGGAGCGTGAATTAAATCGATACAAGGCCATAGCTGCAGCCAATAAAATGAAGATTATCTCTGCCCAAAAAATATCAAAAGAATCCACTCTTGCTGAACTAACAGGTGAAATTACTGCTTTTGACAGTGAAAGAACTCTTTTGAGGACTGAAATCAACACACTTGAAACAGAAAAAACAAAACTTATGGCAGAAGCTAATGATTACAGTCAGGCAAAAGCTTCACTGGATGTTGAAATCAGCTCAGCAATGGAACAATATGAAATTGACAACAGTGCAATATCTGCATCTAAGAAAAGATTGGAACAAATCAATTCTAGAATGCCTCAAATTAAATCTGAACTTGATAATGTTGATAAAGCAAGAAGTGATATTGATACACAAATCCTAAAAATAAGAGAATCTATTGATGAGACTAATTTCAAGAAAAATAAAATCAATGATGATTTAGAAATAATTGATTCGCAAAGAAATAAAATTTTAACTGAACAATCAGAGGCTGCGTCTAGAAAATCTGAAATTGACAATAAAATAAAATCTCTTACTAGTCAACTCAATGATGCAAAACTAAAATTGTCTAAAATTCAAAATGAAAAAGAAGAATCTTTAATTAAAATCAACACAAATGCAACAAAATTCAAAGAATTAGAACAAGACATAGAGCAATTAACTGGATATCAATCTCAATTAAAATCCATGTTGAACAATCATACTGCATCTATCTCTGAATTAAAATCTAGAATTGAAAAATTACATGCTAGAAAGTCCAAAATTCACAATGACATGGATGAATTAGGATTGATTTTAGAAAAATCCAGTAAGGCAGCAAATCAATACGAATCAAAAATAAAAACTGTGAAAGGATTCATGCATGAAGATTACACTGTTGCTAAACTAAAAGAGGATGCAGAAAAACTTGGCATTGAAGGATTAGTCTATGAAATGATTTCCTGGGATAAACAATACGAACGTTCTGTTTTAGCAGTAAGTTCTGATTGGATTAAAGCAATTGTAGTCAAAGATTTTGCAACACTACTTGGAATTGCAGAAGTTGCTCGAAGTAAAAAACTCCCAAAACTAAAGATTATCCCTCTTGATGCAATCCCGCAATTCAAGCTTACATTACCTAAGGAATCTGGTGTTATTGGGATTCTTGCAAATTATGTGACATGTGATCCTGTGTATGCTTCCCTCAAAACATTCCTATTTGGAAATATTGTGCTCACCGAGAATAGAGAATCTGCTTATAATGTATCTCAATTAGGCTACAAATCAGTCACTTTGGATGGAGAATACTTTGAGGCAAAAGGAGGAACCGTTGTCATTGATATTAATTCTAAAATCTCAAAACTCACAAAACTCATTTCAATGAGTAGTGATATTGACGGATTATTCCAATCTATTAGTATAATTAAAAAATACTTGTTAAAGAAAAAATTCTCTCTAAAAAAATTGGAAGATTCAATTCAATCCTATGAAGAGAGACTTTCAATATCTAAAACTTCTCTTACCTCGACAAATGAGAATTACTCTAATCTTACATCTAGAATCACATCTGCTTTGAATATGAAAGAACAATTAACACAAAGAATTTCTGAATTAACTGAAAGAAATACTGTTATTGAATCTGAAGTTAGTACATGTGATTCCCATGTTGAGTCATTACAACAACGAATTACCATCGTTGAAGAAAATTATGCTAGTGGAGAACAAGATCGAATTGCAAATGAACTGTCTAGAATCAATGTCAAAAAATCTGAAATTGAAAAATTATACACTACCATCATGAATGAATACCGTGACAAATCTTCGCAGCTAACAACTCTTCAAACTCAAGATAATCGAGAACAATCTCAATCCAATCGTCTTAAAGATGAAGAAAACTCATTACATTTAGAATATCAGGAATTAGAAACAAAAATTCAGGAATTAGAACAACAAAAAGAATCTAAAAGTACTGTGCTTGTAACTTTGAGGGAAAGAGAACAAGAATTGATTTCCACTTCTGGTTCTTCTATTGGACATCTCAAAGAATTTGATGACAAACTAAAAATCTTATCAGAAAAAGATAAAGAACTTACCAAACAAATCAGTATCCTAGAGCGTCAATCTGATTCTTTGAATCGTGATTTACATGATTTAATTGAAAATGAGGCTAAACTTCAACAAATTCTCTCTGCGTTTGGATTTAATAAAAACATGGAAACATTTGATGTAGAATCAATCGTGCAAGGATTGTCTAGTGAATTGGCATCACTTAATGCGTTAAATGCAAAAGCTCCCGAAACCTACTTGGAAGTCTCTTATGGATATCGTTCAATGTCTACAAGAAAGAATTCTCTTGAGGCAGAAAGAAATTCCATTGTAAAATTCATTGAAGATATTGAAAAAGATAAACGTCAAACATTTTTGGATGCATTTGATAAAGTGGATAAAGAAATTCGTTTGATTTTCAATAAAATGACTGAAGGGAATGCTTGGTTAGAACTGCAAAACGAAGATGATATCTTTAATTCTGGTATATCTTATTTAATTCAATTTCCAAACAAACCAAAAAGAGAATCAACGTCAATTAGTGGTGGTGAGAAGACATTGGCAGCTATTGTATTTGTTTTAGCTCTGCAAAAGCTAAAACCCTCTCCTTTCTATTTGTTTGATGAGGTAGATGCACATCTTGATGCTCCTAACTCTGAAAGACTTGCTAAAATTTTGGAAGAAAGATCTAAAGAAAGTCAATTCATCATGGTTTCTTTGAAGGATTCTGTTATTCAAAAAGCCAAATTGATTTACGGCGTATTCCCAAAGAACGGAGTTTCACATGTTGTAACTTACAAAGATAAACGAATGCCTTCTGTAAGAACTTCCTAATCTAATGTAACATGGCATGCGCAATAGTGTTCATCATCAATCTTTTCTAAATTTGGTTCCGTATCACATTTCTCAACAACATAAGGACAACGTGCTCTGAACCTGCATCCTTGATACACATCTATGTTCTTAGATTCATTAATTCTGATCTCTCTCTCTTTGTGTAGGTTTTCTGGGTCAGGCTCTGAAATTGCATCAATTAATGCTTGAGTATATGGATGTCTTGGGTTTGTTAAAACTTGGTTAATCAATCCTATCTCTATAATTTTGCCTAGGTACAAAATTGCTATTCTCTGACCAAAATATCTGGCTGTCGCTAAATCATGTGTAATGTAAATAAATGATATTTCATATTTTTTTTGCAATTCTTGCATCAATTCAAGCATTTCTGCTCTAATCGAAACATCTAACATTGAAACTGGTTCATCCGCAAGAATGATTTTTGGTTTCAGTGCAAGTGCTCGTGCCAGTACGACTCTTTGTCTTTGCCCTCCTGATAACATATGTGGATATTTATTGATGATTTCTTCAGCAGGTTCTAGCTTTACTTCTTGTAATACTTCTATTACTCTTTCCGACCTTTCTTTTTTGTTTCCAATTTTGTGTATTTCAAGTGGTTCTGATACTATGTCTCCTATTTGCATTCGCGGATTTATTGAGTCATATGGGTCTTGATGAATCATCTGACAATTCATTCTAATTTTTTCTAAACTCTTTTTTTCATTATTAATTTCCTGTTCTTCAAAAAATATTTTTCCAGAATCTGCTTGAATAGATTTTAAAATCAATTTTGCAATAGTAGATTTTCCAGAACCTGATTCTCCTGCTAAAACTAATACTTCTCCTTTTCTTAATGTAAATGACACATCATCTGTTGCTTTAACAGTTGTAGATTTTGATCCAAACATTCCTTTTTTTATAAAATATTTTCTTAAATGCTCTACTCTTAGTATCTCATTCACAAAATATTATTCAATGAGGAAGTATATCAAGAAATATAATTTACGCATAAAATTTGGGACAACGCATTTATGTTAAATAAAGATTTGTTTAATACTTGAGTAACACAATTCAAAAAGATCTAAATTATAAGAAATTTGTTATTGATTCTAAACTTCAATATTTTAAACCACATGCTAGTAAAATAGAGAAAACTTTTGCTGAGGAAATTTATTCTAGCCTCAATAGGAATTCAAAGTTTATCACGCCTAAATTTTTTTATGATAAAAAAGGTTCAGATTTATTTGAGCAAATCTGTACGTTGCCTGAGTATTATCCTACTAGAACTGAAATTGCAATACTAAAAAGTTTACAAACTGAATTACCAATGTATCTTGATGATACTTTTAGATTAGTTGAACTTGGAAGTGGAGCCTCTGTTAAAACCCGAATAATTCTTGATATTTTCGCAACAATGCAGGCATCTGTAGAGTATATCCCAATAGACATATCCGAAATTTTGGCAGAAAGCTCTGAACAATTACTCAAAGATTATGACAACTTGCACATTACTGGCATTATAGATACTTATGAAGGCGGATTAGAATTTCTTGAAAATTATGACGATAAAAAAAATCTAATAATTTTTCTTGGTTCTAGCTTTGGTAATTTCTCCCCTAATGAAGGAAAAAGCTTTTTACAAAAAATAAACTCCACCATGAAACCTAATGATCTATTTTTAATCGGATTAGATTTAGTAAAAGAGACACATATTTTAGAATCCGCATATGATGATTCGCAGGGAATCACTGCACAATTCAATCTTAATGTACTTTCTAGAATAAATGATGAACTTGAAGCTAATTTTGATTTGAATAACTTTTCTCATTACTCTACTTACAATGAAGAATATCAAAGAGTTGAAATGTATTTGAAATCTCTTACATCTCAATCTGTAGTGGTCTCTAAATCAAATCTCTTACTACATCTAGAAAAAAATGAATTAATACATACTGAACATTCACATAAATTTAATTTATCACAAGTTCGTAATCTTCTTGCAAGTACTGGATTTAAAATTCATCATGTTTGGTTGGATGATAAAAAACATTTTTCATTAACATTGGCATCTAAAAATTAAATATCTTCGGCACATCTAAAACCTGAAAATAACCAGCGTTCATCCAATCTGAAAAAATTCCTATAACTTCCTCTGATTGATATTTTTGGTGTACCAAAAGAACCCCCTCTCAAAACTTTTTGATTTGTAAACCACTTGTCGTTGTATTCCTCAAAGCCTGATCTGAATCCAGGATATCCTGTAAACTCTGATGCAGTCCATTCCCATACGTCTCCTATCATTTGCTGACATCCAGCATGACTTTTTCCTTCTGGATATGTTCCTATCTCTGTACATCCCCAATGATATGATTCTAATAAATTACATTTGTTTTCAGTAGGTTCTTCGTTTCCCCACGGATATGTTGTCTTTTCTTGTTTTTCTTCATTCCAACACGCTGCTTTTTCCCATTCTGCTTCTGTTGGAAGTCTTTTGTTTGCCCATTTACAATATGCATCTGCTTCATAATAGCTAACATGGCAAACTGGTTCATTTGGATTGATTTCTCTAATTCCTAAAAAATCTCTTGTGTGCCATTTGCCATTGATTTCTTCCCAATACATTGGAGATTTCCATTTGTTTGCTTTTACTTTCTCCCATCCATCGGATAACCAATACTTGTATTCTTCATACCCTCCGTCTTTCATGAATTCTAGATATTGTTGATTTGTTACAGGAAACTCATCTATTTTGTAATCGTTTAGATAAACAACATGTTCTGGTAATTCAATATCATAACAAAATCCTTTCCCATTATATCCCATAGTGTATAATCCCCCTTTGACATGAATTGTACTTGTTTCAACCCTTGGCTGTTTTTTAATTTCATTTTTTTTAACCTGTCTATATTGCTCTGCAAGCAAATGCTGCAAATCATACACTAGTAATTCTTGGTGTTGGCATTCATGATGAATTCCAATTGTGATCATACTTCTTGCATTTTCATTTAGATTTTCATTCATGATGAATTTCTCCATTCTCTGATTAATTGTATTGAAATATTGGAAAATCTCATCTGTCGTTGGTCTTGATACTATCCCTCGTAGTCCTTTATCGTGAGGAACACCAAATTGTTGATAATACGAATTCAAATATTCTGAAAATTCTTTTGAATAAAACTCATAATTTTTGTTTAATTTACTCATAATTGTTTCATAAATCCAACTTACGTGACCTATGTGCCATTTTGGAGGACTCATAAAAAATGCAGTTTGTACGATAAAGTCGTCTTTTTCTAAAGTTTTTACAATTTCTAATGTTCTACTTCGTGTCTCTCTGAATTGTTCTAACAGTACTTTGTTTACTTCTAACTCTTGATTTGAAGCCATTAGTAGAAAATTATTTTTTTCTATTATTATGTTTGTGTATTTCTTAATATCCTCTTGCAAAAATTGGTATGATTTTACTTTGACTTTGACAGTAAATGCACTTTTGATTTCTATCTTCACAATCAAATGGAATCACTCTGATGTCTGCACCTGTCTCTTCTTTGATTTTTTCTTCACATTGTAACTCTCCACACCAAGGAGCATTGAAGAAACCTCCCTTTTCTATTTTTGATTTAAACTCATCATAGTTTGAAATATTTATCGTATTAATTTCAGATTGTTTTTTAGCATTTTTTAACATGTCTATTTGTATTTCATTCAAAATTGTAGGAATTTTTTCAATTTCAGTAAAACTCAAACTACTTTTTTCAAGGTTGTATCTTTTTGCAATTATCATGCTTTGTTTTTCAATGTCTTTAGGACCTATTTCAATTCTTAATGGAACTCCTTTTAATTCCCAATCATTAAATTTGTAACCTGGAGACAGTCCTTCTCTATCATCTACATGAACTCTGATTTCTTTTAACTCTAATTCATTTTTGATATCTTCTACTTTAGATGATACAATATTTTTTCCTTCATCATTTTTGTAAATTGGTACAATTACAACTTGTATTGGTGCAACTTTAGGTGGTAATACAAGTCCTTTGTTGTCCCCGTGAACCATGATCATTGCACCTATCAGTCTCCACGAGACTCCCCATGATGTTTGCCATGCAAAATGCTCTACATTGTCTTTATCTGCAAATTTTACTTCAAATGGTTTTGAAAAATTTTGTCCTAAGAAATGAGATGTTCCCATTTGTAATGCCTTTCCGTCTGGCATAATTGATTCCATTGTGGTTGTGTAAACTGCACCTACGAATTTTTCTTTCTCACTTTTCTTTCCTGTTGTTACAGGAATTGCTAGTTCTTCTTCAACAGTATTTTTGTAAATTTCTAAAATTTTCATAACTTCTGATTCGGCCTCTTCTTCTGTGCTATGTACTGTATGCCCTTCTTGCCACAAAAATTCCGAAGTTCTAAGAAATGGTTTTGTCGCTTTGATTTCTGCTCTTAATGCCGTATTCCAAAAATTGATTTTTAACGGTAAATCCCTCCAACTTTGAATCCATTTTGAATATAATGTATATGCTAATGTTTCTGATGTAGGTCTTAATGCAAGTCTGTCTCCTATTTCATTTGTTCCTGAATGTGTGACCCAAAACACTTCTGGATTAAATCCTGCAAAATGTTTTTGTTCTTTTCCTAGCAGTGATTCCGGAATCAATATTGGCAAAAATCCATTTCTAATTCCATTTTTTGCAAATTTCTTATCAAACGTACTTCGTAATGATTCCCATATGGAATATCCATCTGGTCTGAGCACAATCAATCCTTTCACTGGAGCATAATCTGCAAGCTTGGCTTTGAGTACGACTTGAGTGTACCATTCACTAAAATCGTCTTCTTTTGCAACTGTAATTCCTACGTCTTCTTTAACCAAACTAGAATTCGGTGAATTAATTTAACTAATGAGCCTTTCGTGATAATTTCAGTTTTATCTTATTTTAGAGGATCTCCCTTACAAAGTACCTTTCCCATTACTCTGCTTTGGAAGTTTGGACACACAAAACATTGGATAAATTGAATATCTTCTTTTAAAACTGGGCATGCAACAAACTCTTGTTTCATTTTCTTGAGCATTTTTGGACTTACGCCTTTTAATTTTAATTTCCCTTTCTCATCCATCATACCTGATGCCTTTAATTCTTCTTTGACATCGTCTGGGAGTTTTTGTTTTCCTTCTTTTTCTCCAATCTCCACTTCGAATTTATGTTCTAATTCGCCCATGGTTAACACAATACATTCGGTGATTTATTACTAGCGTTTTTTAGATCTAAAAAAAGTTTAAACTTTAATATAATTAGCGATTTTTTTCCAAATCAGAAATCTATTGCTGATAATTTTTGATGTTGAGGGAGTTTTGTATGACGAAGAATATCTGCCTATTCTTGCAGAGAAGCTCAACAAACAAGATGAAATTTGGGAAATCACTAGACGAGGCATTCAAGGGAAAATCAACTGGGAAGAAGGACTTAGAACAAGAGTAGCCGCACTAAAAGGTCTGGATGAAAAAATTTGCCAAGAAGTATCTGACTCATTACCCATAATGACTGGCGCAAAGGAAGCATGTAGAGTGCTAAAAGCAGCTGGCTGGAAACTGATGGCAGTATCTGGCGGATTTACTTTGATGATGGAAAGATTACAAAAAGAATTGGGATTAGATCATGTTTACTCTAATGAATTGATATTCAAAGATGGTAAACTTGATGGTGTATCTATCACCGTCACTTCTGACAAATCGCTTGCTGCAAAAATAAAAATCGCAGAATGGGGAGAAAAGAAAGAAGATATCGTTTGTGTCGTTGATGGTGCAAATGATGTAAAATTGTTTGACATCTGTGGTTTGGGAATTGCTTATCGTGCTCAGGATATAGTTAAAGATTTGGCTACAACCACCTTGGAAGAAAAAGATCTTTCTAAGATTTTAGATATCATAAACAAACACTATAAACTTGAATTAGAAACTACTCCTCCTGCATAAACAATTTTTTAGCCCTTTATCTTACATACATTACTTGGAAATTATCCCAATACATGTTGAAAAAGAAATTGTCCCTTCTGATGATATTGCTGATATTGTTCTAAACTCTGAAAAATTAGATGATGGAGATATCTTAGTAATTGCTCAAAAAATTATCTCCAAACAAGAAGGACGTTTAATTGATTTGTCTACTGTGACTCCTTCTTTATTGGCTGAAGGTATCGGTTCACAATATTGTAAAGATCCTAAAATTGTTGAATTGATCTTATCTGAATCAAAACGAATTGTAAGAATGAATAAAGGAATTTTGATAGTTGAAACTCACCATGGGTTTATTTGTGCAAATGCTGGTGTTGATGAAAGTAATATTGAGAAAGGATATGCAACATTATTGCCCATAAATTCTGATGTTTCTGCACAAAGAATAAGGAGGAAAATCTTAGAACAATCAAACAAAAATGTTGCAGTTATAATTTCAGATACTTTTGGACGTCCATTTAGACTGGGTCAAATTAATCACGCAATTGGTGTATCTGGGTTAAATCCTGTTTTGGATTATGAGGGAACTCCTGATTCTTTTAATAAACTTTTACGGGTTACTGCATTGGCAGTTGCTGATGAACTTGCATCTGCATCTGAATTGGTAATGGGGAAATCTCTGAAATGCCCATTTGCAATAATTCGTAACTA
>PFRJ01000015.1 GCA_002788515.1 Nitrosopumilales archaeon CG_4_9_14_0_2_um_filter_34_16
ATTGAAGTTTTTTGCAATCCAAACAAACTTTCTGAGATGGAAAAGTTTTCAGAGGTTCAAGATGTCATCATTAGAATTCAAACAGATGGAGATCCCGTACCCATGACATGCAAAGAAGCAGTAGAATCAGGAGTTGTTCCAAACAAGCTTGTAGCGTATTATTTGGGAATCTTAACTGAATTTTATGAGAAAACAGGAATTGATACTACAAAAAGTAGATTCAGAAAGCTTGGAGATAAAGAAAAGGCATTCTATGCTGATGTAGCATTTGATTTTGAAGTAGAGACTACAATTGGGTGGCTAGAATTAGTTGCATGTAATTACAGATCTGATTATGATTTGTCCAATCATGAAAAAAAGAGCAAGCAAAAGTTTGAGATAATGGATGGTGATGACAAGGTTTTACCACATGTCTTTGAGATATCCATGGGAATAGATAGAAGTCTTTATACCATTTTAGAGCACAATTTGAAAGATGATGCAGAGCATGAGAGAATTGTATTATCATTAAAGCCATATCTTGCTCCAGTTCATGTAGGAATTTTATCTCTAGTCAAAAAAGATGGTCTCAAAGAGAAAACTGATGAGATTTATCTTCAATTAAGGAAAAAATGTGATGCATTTTTAGATCATTCTGGTGCAATAGGCAGAAGATACAGAAGATTAGATGAGATTGGAGCTCCCTTTGCAGTAACTATAGATCATCAAACACTAGAAGATGAAACTGTTACAATTCGAATGAGAGATAGTATGGAACAAAAAAGAATAAGTATTTCTGATCTTAATTCTGAAGTAATTCAATCAATATCTTTTCCATAAACTATCAATTCACAATTGTTGTTTAAAGTAAATCTCTTATTTTCTATCTTTAATTTTAGAGATAACTATGAAAATAATGTGATAGTTTCAGAATGATATCTGTATTTAATTTTCACACTAATATCTTCTGATGCATGTGCTTGTTGTATAATTCCATCTTCTGATTCTAGTGATACAGTCCATTGTCCTACAATTGGATCAATTGATGTAATTGAGAATCTTTCTAGTGCATTATCTGCTCCACTGTATCTCACTCTAAGTATTTGATCTCCATAAGGTATACTTTCTAATCCACCACGATTTCCTCTAGTACTGTCATTTACTAAACATTCATCTCCGCTACCAATGATACATTGTCCTTGAGGATCAATTACTGTGAATCTAACATTAGGATCAGCATTAGATGCATAAACTAAGGCAGGATCTGCTAATATTTGACCATCTCTTTGAATTACTTCTAGTGATGGCATTTCACTTGCTGCTACGGTTATAGTCTTTGGATGTGTAGCAAGAATATATGATTCCGTAGTAATCTTACTATCATACAACTCTACCATACCTTGAATGTTATAATCAATGTAAACATCAGAGTTTGGTACATTCCAACTAAAGATGATTTGAGTCTGACCAGTACCAAATAGTTGTGATCTCTTTGAAACTATTTCACCATCTACCACTAGAGACACTATTCCGTATGATGGTTTATCATCATTGAATAGATAAAATTCTGGATTTACAACAGAACCTGATGGACGAATAGTTGGCATGTCCACTTCGACTGTAATATCAGATATACTAGTTGGCTTTACACCAATGTTGTAATGAATTGATTCTGTTTGCACTCCATTCTCATCAGTTATGTGTAACCAGTAAGTCATTCCAGGTTCTACCATCCAGAATGACGGAATTGTTGCAGTAATTACATATGTAGAATTTGAAATATACAATGGTGTAATATCCATCTTAATTCCAATGTAATTAGCATCTGTTTGTCCCATAGTAATTGATCTCAACTCTACACGCTCTAGTGGTGTAGCACTGTCAACAATTGCAGATACGCTCAAGTCTTGACCACTTACAAATATGAATTCAGATTTTTTAGCATCAATAGCAGTATTGTTACCAATCTGAACTTTTGTATCAAAGATTCTTGCTGCGTCTTCTGAGACCTCTGGTAGCATATCTTCTGGAAGTGGGACAACTACGGTGGTTCCTTCACATGCTAGTAATTTGACTGAAGCTCGTACAATATTGGATTTTGTTCCTATTTCTTCTGTAACAGTTACCATTATGAAAGATTCATCAGATGCAATTGGAATTTCATAGAGATGTCTGTCAACAGTAGAGAATTTGTTAAGATCCTCATATGGTTGAACTTCTGCCAATGTTGCAAAGACAACTCCGGACTTTACAGTTGTTACCTTAACTGTTGGTGGAACATCTGCATCGCTTGAAATCAGTATTCTTGCCATGTTATCATTACATTTGTCATAGGAAATCTCATTGATTGCAAGTGGTGAGCCCAATATTCCTCCAAATCCACTTGTACCTACAGTACTTCTGCCAGCGCCACTACCTCCTGAACTTCCAGAGTTGCTGCTAGAGCTACTGCCAGAGTCACCACCAGAACTTGGACTGCCTTTGGAAGCGCCACGTGAATCACCAAATGTAGTAGCATGTGTGGTCCATATGATTAGATCAGAGCCATTATCAAACTTACATTCTCCAGTTCCACCAAGTTGTGCGTTTACTGTAGTAAAATCATCAGCATTACAAACTGTGTTGATAAATGTCAAAGGTGACCCAGGAGTAGATTTCTGATAAAATGCAACAAAGCCGTTATTGCCACCATCTCCAATAAGTAGTAATCTAATTGGTTTATCAAATGTCAGTTCTGCAGATGAGAGACCAATGTTAAATGCAGTGATATCACTAAATGTTTGAGTTTCTGTATCAGGTATAGTAATTGAGGCAAGAGTAGGCATTCGTAAGTCACCATTCCAACCAGCAGGACCAGTTATAGTAGTAGAGTTTGCCATAGTCATTTTAATATCATAAGAAGCAATACTACCATCTAGGTTTGCAAATGTATCCCACCCATTCTCAATTGTAACCTTGTTTCCAGTCTTAATTGAAGTGTAGTTAATTATAGTACCAGATACGTTGGATTCAATGAAAATTGTTTTTAATTTAGTAGTTGAATTTACTACAACTAGTTCAGTATTAGATTTTGTAACAGTAACTGATGATTGTTGTTTTTCAATAAGTACTTGATTTGGACCAAGATTGATTAGGGAAGTTACACTATCGGAAAGAATCAGTGATTCTGTTAGGGACAATGTTATATCGTGTATAGTTTTCAGTACATCAGCAAATTGAAGTGATTCAGATAGAGAGACAGTAATTGCACCAGTAGTATCAATTGCATCGATAAATGAAAGAGATTCTGAAATAGAGACTGAAACAAGTTTAGTAGCAACAACTACATCTGCTAGTGATAGTGATTCTGTAAAGGAAGCAGAGAGTACTCTGTTGATGTTGTCATCCAGTGA
>PFRJ01000094.1:0-2227 GCA_002788515.1 Nitrosopumilales archaeon CG_4_9_14_0_2_um_filter_34_16
AAAATCAAAGGTTTTGGATTTAGGTGATGCCAACCTTGAAAATGCTCGTCTATGTTTGGTGAATTCCTTTAAAACTACCTTGGAGAAAGCATTGGATTTACTTGGAATCAAAGCCCCTGATAGAATGTAGTGTCCTAGAGCCAAAACAATATCCTCTCTCTAGGGACATCTTAGAGCCAAAACTCTGAAAATATCTTGGTGTGCAATCCACATACGATCAACGAGCTCGTGGTTTATTGTACCGGGAGCAAGTTTATGAAATTTGTTTGGTTTGTGAACCTGTCTGAAACATTAAATTTTATTTAACAATAAGCAATTAATCTCAAAACAACTATTAAAAAAATAGTCAACATTTCCTATGTTGATAAAATTCTCATTAGTAATAACTCTCATTTACTTTTTAAGTATCAATTATAGGTATTATATTATGGAAAAAATCAAAACGATTCTTGTTCCTATGGATGGTTCTAAAAACTCGTTTAAAGCACTGACAAAGGCAATTTTCCTTGCAAAAAAGTGTAATTCCTCAATAACTGCTCTTTTTGTTTTACATACAGCTTTTGATAATCCCAATATGATTTACATTCCTCAAACACAAAATGAATTAAAAAAAGTAGAAAAATTCCTTGCTACGGCAAAAACCCAAGTAACAAAAAACTCGATTAAGTTCAAAAAGGAAATTGTATTTGGACATGAGGCAAAAGAGATTATTGATTTTGCTCAAAAAGGTAAATTTGATCTCATCGTGATTGGTGCAAGGGGACGTGGCACCATAAAACAGATGCTTCTTGGAAGTGTATCAAATACCATAGTGCATAGTTCACAGGTTCCGGTACTGGTAATTAAATAGTTTTATCAAACTCAAATTTTGATTTCTTTGTATTCGTGATTTTGACTAGCAATAACATTACAGATATTTTACTAATACACTGATAATTACTAGAATCACAGGATGGATTATACAATAAAATCCAAGATCGATCATACATATTTTCTTGGATCATAAACCTACAACTTTACAATACGACATTAATTGAGGTATTCTCAGCCGTTGAGGGAGCCATATATGAATCCCCCAAGTATTGAAAGAACTACAATCATTCCCACATATACTGCAATTCTTTTGCTACCGATATATTTTCTAACAGCAAGAATACTTGGTAATGAAATAACAGGATCTGCCAACAAATATGCTAGTAGTGGACCCTTTGCCATCCCCAACTGTAAGAATGCATTTGCCATTGGAACTTCAACTAGGGTAGGAAAATATGCAAATGCACCAAATGCCACAGGCATTATCAATGCAAAAAGAGAATTATCTCCCACATAATCAGAAATTATATTCTGTGGAAGTAAATATATTAGAATTCCAGAAAAGAACACGCCAGCAATTAAGAGAGGACCTATCGTCTTGACAAAACCCAATGTCTCCTTCATCCAATCCATAAATTCTGACTTTGTAAACATCTTCCACATTATCAACGCAATAATTCCAACAAGTATAATTTCTATAATGTGTCTTATCCATTCTGTTTCTACTCTTGTTCCAACAAATAATATTGCAATAAGTGCAGCGAAGAGAAAAATCAATCTCTTTACACTTGACTGTTCCACTGTTTGCCCAAATCCAGTATTTGTATAATCTGGCTTATCTGGAAACATTCTTGATATTGTAAGCCCAATAAGTATGGCAAAAGATATCGAAAAACCTATTCTAGAAAATGCTATATCCCAACCAATTAGACTTCCAGTGTAGAGTACAGCTACTATGTTTGTTGCAGGTGCAGTGTAGAGAAAAACCATTGCAGGTCCCAACCCCGCACCAGATTTTCTAATTCCTGCAAATAATGGAATTACAGTACACGAACATGCTGCAAGCAATAGACCTGCAACTACTGCCAGTGGATATGCTTTGTATTTTGGAGAATCTTTTCCAAGATATTTTAGTAGTTTGTCTTTTGGTATGAGTGTAGACATTGCACCAGCAATAAAAAAAGCAGGAACAAGACAAAATATCGTATGAGATGCTAAATACTCAAGTATTGCATTAAATCCAGCTTCTACTATGGGTAAAAATTCTATGGTCATTTGATCAATGCAAGAAGTTCATCTAGACTTGGAACTTTTCCAGATGCTACTAGTTTTCCATCCACCATTAATGCAGGAGTAACAAATACATTTCTTTCAATTATTTTATCCGTATCATAAACATGTTCAATGTCTGCCT
>PFRJ01000094.1:2239-48949 GCA_002788515.1 Nitrosopumilales archaeon CG_4_9_14_0_2_um_filter_34_16
TTGAGATTACTTCTTTTGCACGTTTTTCAAGTTCTTTGCATTTTGAACAACCACTTCCCAAAATTTCAATTTTCATAGCATCTGCCCAAAATATCATATTTAATCGGTTTCCACTTTTTCAAAGATGGGTTTAGGACAAAATACGACCTCAACGAGTAAAATAAAATATCACTATAATATCTAACAAAAAAATCAAAGCCCAATAATTTCAAACCTATGAACATACACAGAGATATTTGCTGAAAAAATCTAATTCTTTTTGATAAATAGTACCATCAGAGTCCAATAGTTCCACTTTAGTCCTAGAAACTATGAAATCTTTTACTTTCAATTAAGTTACGAATTTTGATTTCACTCCAATTCTGAAATAAACTCTTTTACTTTTTTCTCGATTTGGTCACGAATCTCACGTACTTTCTCAATTGGTTTGTCTTTTGGATCCTCAATATCCCATTCTATCATTTTTGGAACCATTGCTGTTGGACACATTCCTTTGTCCATGCATCCCATGTTTACTGCTTTTTTGCTAGTTCTGATCATCTCTTCAGTTATTCCCTTTGCCTCATGCTTTGACATGTCGATTCCAACCTCTTTCATTGCTTGAATTGCAAGTGGATTGATGTATCCTTTAGGCTCTGTTCCTCCACTTACTGCCTCGTATCCTTTTGGAGCATATTTTTTAAAAAAGGCTTCAGCCATTTGACTTCTACCTGAATTTTCAACACATGCAAACATTATCTTTGTTTTAGGTTTTGATTTTCCAAACAAACCCATATCAATCACTTTGTTGCCTTGATTACAAGGCTGGTAATCTTTCTACCGTTGATTTTCTCTCCTTCCATGTATGCTCTTCCTTCTAAGACTTCGATTTTTTCAAAACCTGCTTGTCTAATGCATGAAAGATAGTTTTCTTTTGTCAGTGCACCATCAATACATTCACACCATTGGTTTGAATTAAATTCTCCTGATGCAAGTTCTACATCTGTAATTAGATCAGAGATCACCATTCGTCCATTATTTTTTAAAATTCGAAACACTTCTTTGAATGCATTTGTTTTGTTTGTTGTTAGATTGATTACGCAATTACTAATTACTGCGTCAACAGAGTTGGAATTCAATGGAATTTTCTCTTCAATATCTCCTTTTTTAAATTCAACATTAGAGTAATTTCCCTTTGTTGCATTTTCTCTTGCTTTTTCTAACATTTGGTCTGTCATGTCAATTCCTATTGCTTTTCCTGAATCAAGCACTTTTTTTGCAGCCAAAAAAATATCGATCCCGGCTCCTGAACCTAAATCAACTACAATTTCTCCTTTCTTTAGTTCTGCATGATTGATTGGTGCACCACATCCAACGCCTAAAATTGCTTCTCGTGGAATTGATTCTAAATCCTTTTGATCATAACCAACTAGTTTTGTCGCATCAACAGGAGAATCTCCCGGTTTGCATTCTCCTGGCATGCAACAACAGTCAGTATTTCCAGACATAACTATCTTAGAATATCTTTTTTTGATGTCTTCTTTAATTGAATTTTTCATGTTATGGTTTACTAGGTAAACTATTAAAGTTGTCAAGTAGAATCCAATACAGTTAGTGTAATTATGGAAACTAAAGGAAAAAGACTGCCAGTAATCCAAAACAAATGCGAATTTGCAGGATATGATGCAACAAAACTATTGAAAGAAACAGCAACCATTCGTGATCTTATCACAAAAAGGGCAACACTTGAAATTCTCTTTCCGCTATGCTGTACAACAAAACCAGTAAGACACAAGCAATTCAAAGAATCCCTCAAAGGAATTAGCAGCAAGACACTATCTACAAGACTATCTGAACTAGTTTCTGAAGGAATATTGGAACGAAAAACATTTGCAGAAGTTCCACCTCGTGTAGAATACAAACTGACCAAAAAAGGTCAAGAACTAATTGAATCAATTACGGATTTGCTTGAGTGGATGAGAAAATGGTCAAAGAAATAATGTCACTAGCAACCAAAGTTGCTGGCGGAAGAATTCACGCCTGATGACCTAAGCCACCAGCTCGGAAATCACTTCTTAGCGTGCAATTCAATTTACGATCAACGATCTAGTGGTTTATTTTATTGGGGATAAATTTTTTAATTCTTTGGAGGATGTGGATGATCATCCTCTGTACTCTTATCCGCTTTTATTCTCTCATCAAAAAATAGACAAGCTGTAAGATCCCCTGTAACATTGACCGCTGTTCTGGTCATATCTAAAATTCTGTCAACTCCTAACAAAAGTACAACTGCGATGGGAGGAATGCCTGCAGCAATCAGAATTGTTGAAAGTATTACAATTCCTGTTCCTGGTGCTGATGGGGCCCCAATTGATGCTGCAAGTGCTGTTAGTGAAATCAACAAAATTGTGGTAAACCCCAAATCAATACTGAAAAGTTGTGCCAAGAAAAACACGGCTATTATTTGGTATAGTGCGGTTCCATCCATGTTAATTGTGGCACCCAAAGGAATGACGAATTGTGAAACTTTTGGTTTTACTTTCATCTTTTCTTCTGCAGTTTTAATTGATAGTGGCATTACTGCTGCAGAACTGGAAGTTGAAAATGCCAATAATTGAGCATCTTTCATCATTGCAAAAGTAGAAAACAAAGGTCTCTTTGTAAAAAATTTGATAATTAGAATGTAGACAAGCATCATTATCAATAAACCAACTATTACAGTTATCATGTATGCTCCAAGTCCTGCAAGTGCAGATAATCCAAGCTTTGACGTTAGTCCAACCATAAGACCAAATGCTGCAAATGGTGCTAAACGCATTGCCCATGAAACTATTTTCAGGGTAAGTTTCTGTATGGATTCTAACAAGTCAAGGATTGGCTCTGATCTTTTTTTTGGTAAAGTAATTAATGACACTCCGACAATTACTGCAAAAACAATGATGCTCAACATCTCTCCAGACATGAATGATGCCAATGGATTGCTGGGAACAATTCCCACTATGCTCTGAGGAATATCTTGAAGGGATAATTCTGTTCTTTGAACTGGTTCCACATTCTCAATTCCAAAACTTTCTCTGATCAAAGAACTATCAATAAAATTACCCGGCTCTATTGTGATTACAAGAAGGATTCCTATAGTTAATGCTATTACAGTTGTTGCAATAAAATACAAAGAAATACCTAAACCAAGTTTTTGAAGCTGTTCTAAACTTCCCGATGATGTAAGTCCTCGAATAATTGATGCAAAAATTAGCGGTACAATAATCATCTGAATAATCTTCAGAAAGAGATTGGCTGGAATAGATAACCAATCAGTAATTATTTCTGCAGTTTCTTTTTCAACAATTCCAAATTCAGGTCCTATAACCATACCAAAAACTAATCCTAGAAATAACGCAAAAATCACCTGTGCCCATAATTTTTTCTTTATTAGATATGTGATTTGAGGGACATGATAATTGAATGACTTTGTTTCCATTGATGATCAATGTTTTGATATCATTCATCATTATTGACTGTTGTACTAATCTAAAATTTACAAAACAATTCCATCTTTTTGAATAATGAAATAATGTCGCTAGCAACCGAAGTTGCTAGCGGAAGAATTCACGACTGGCAACCAAAGCCACCAGCTCGGAAATCACTTCTTGGCGTGCAAACCAATTACTGTTAATTGAATGTAAATTAGCCATAAATGTTTGGATTTAATACCTCACATCTAGTATGTCATTTATGACGTTAAAAATAATGCAAGATAATTCTAATGTCTCAACAACTGAATTTCCTTGTGTTGTATGTCATACAAATTGCTGTAAAGAATATGTGATATTTGTTAATGCTCATGATATTTATCGGCTCTCATCTAGATTGGGAGTTGCACCTGAGGTTTTTCTTGAACTTTATGGTGCAAAGGACTATGATCTTGGAATAAAGGTAAAAGAAGGTTTGATAGATCTGGCACTAAAACAAAAAAATGGAGGATGCATGTTTCTTGAAGAATCTAAAAATATCTTTCGATGCACTGTAAATGACTTTAAACCAAGTGTGTGCAAATCATATCCATTTCAAATGGAACATGGAAAACTAGTTCAGATGAGTGATAAGATGTGTCCTGCTGAATGGGACACTACAGAATTTGATGCTATGATGAGAACTCATCTTAAAAAAGATGAAGATGAATGGAAGTTTTATGATGCCCTTGTTCTAGAATGGAATACAAAGCATTGGAGAAAAAAACCTTTGTCTGCATTTTTAAAATTCATGTTAGATAGAGTAGTTTTAGAATTTGCAAAACCTATAAAGACTTAAACTCTAAATTCAATCCAAACACGATCATCAGCGAAACAAATCTAAAATTGTAAACTTGGTGAAGAGATGTTTCATCTAGAAAAATGGTGTGATGATGAATATAAGAAAAAACTACAAGAATTAGTTATCAAAGATGAGGAATTAGTTAAAGATGTCATTAGAAAAATAAAGTCCGAGAAAGGCTTGGAATGAAAACTGGTAATTATTACACTAGGTATTTTTTAGGCATTTTCCTGAATCCCAATTCACCATTTTATAGTCTAAATCAATATCCTGTCTGATTTTGAATATCAAAGTTATATTTGTTGAACTAATATTGTTTGTGAATTTCATGCATGACAAAAAATACTGGGTTTTGGGCATGTTTTTTATTTTTATAACTTTGAATGTTTTGAATATGTCTTTAAACAAACCTAGTATATTGCAATATCTGAACCTTGATCAGTTCTTAATTCCCTACACTACAATGGTTCCAATCATACTTGCCATCAGTTGTTTTATTATAATTAAAAAAAAGAAAGAATTCCGACAAAAACAAGAAAAAATAGAAAATGTTCTTAATACTTCTCTAGAGCATGAGGATACTATTCAACACGATGAAAATGAAAAACCTATTACATATGTAGATGAAAAAGGAATAAACTTGCTAGAGCATGAGGATGCCATTCAACATGATAAAAATGATGATCCTATAACATTTGTTGGTGAGATAGATGAATCTGAAAAGAAATTAGATGGAGGAACTGATTCTAATACTGCTAATTATAAAAAATAGATATGTCGTTTGAAGCAATTTTGTTTATCGCAGTATTGGTAATTGCATCAAAACTTGGTGGTGAATTGCTTCATAGAATTGGGCAGCCTACTATTCTTGGAAATGTTATTGCCGGAATAGTCGTAGGCCCTGCACTTTTGGCGATTGTTCAACCAATAGAAGCTATAGAACTTTTTGTTTCAATAGGTGTTTTCTTTTTGTTTTTCTTGATTGGCCTTGAAGAAATTGATCTTGCTGGATTGTTCAAAGTGATGAAGGGAAAAATATTTGCAGGATCTGCTGTTGCATTTTTGATACCATTTTTAGTTGCAGGACTTTTTGGATTGGCAATTGATATGGATTTCATACAATCCTTTGCTATTGCAAGTGTGATTGCAGCATCGAGTCTGGGTGTAACAGCTAAAGTACTAAGTGATCTTGGAAAACTAAAATCAACTATTGGCCTTGAAATTTTTACAGTAACTGCAATTGTAGAATTCATTGCAATTATTTTTGTAAGTGTGTTTATTCAGATAGACACAAGTTCTGATTTTCCAGAAATCGCTGAGATGGTTTGGTTGTTTGTAAAGATGATTATCTTTTTTGCCATCTCTGGGCTTGCATCTGTGCTGGTTTTACCTCGTTTTTTCAGATTAATCAAAAAACATCTCCGTGTCCAGGAGGCATATTTTGCTGTAGTAATTGGAATGATCTTGCTTGTAGCATATTTTGCTGAACTCAGTGGAGTTCATGGTGCCATTGGGGCTCTGCTTTTGGGAATTGCAGTCTCTAGGATGAATAAAGATGATTATCAAGAAATCTCAAAAAATGTCAGTGTAATAGGGTATGGAATTTTCATTCCGATATTTTTTGCAGGAATTGGATTGCATTTCAGTCTTGCATTCTTAGAATTGGAATGGTGGATAATTGTTGTTTTTATAGGTATTATGACTGGTGTGAAATTTTTGAGTTCTTATGTTGCAGTACGTATAGCCAAAATGAGACCTGCAACTACTGTAGCATATGGTGTGATGTCAAAAGGTGCAGTCGATCTGGCATTGATGCTTTCTTTGTTACAAGCAAATATTATGGATGATAAATTATTCTCACTTTTAGTTTTGGGTACCCTTATGACTATGATTATATCTAGTGTTGAACTTCAACGTAAATTAAAAAAAATAATTCATGTCAAAGTTGGAACTTCAGAACTTGGATTGGTACCAATCTTTTTTAGAAGAGTAGTATCTGACACTCCCGCTATGGCAGTAATCACAACATCATTTTCTAAAACCGCACCCAATATTACAACTAAGGAATTTTCTAAATCTTATGATGCCAAAAAACCTTTTCTTGTTTTTGATAATGAAGATAATTTAGTAGGGATCGTATCTAAAAAAGAGATAGATAAATCTCATAAAAAAATACGAGAACAAATTACTATTGGCGATGTAATGTATAGAAAATTTCATACAACTCTTCCTGGTGACTATCTCTTCACAGTAATTCAAAAAATGAATTCCCATCCATTTGATATGATTCCTGTTGTGGATCCAAATGATTCTAGAAAGGTAATCGGAATTGTAACGAGTGAGGCTATTCTGAATTTGTTGACAGAAACAAAAAAACTGTAATTTTACCCATATTTTGTAGGTAGGATATATTTGATCTGGACTAGTTTTTTCACGATCTGTTGAGTTTTTAGGAATCGTTTAGATTGGATAGCACTCTTTCAAGGTCTTGTTTTTCATATCTTAGGCTTTTTACAGTTGTGTTGTCTTGAATTAGTGTTAATGCAAATGCATGCATCATTTTTTTATTTTTATCCGATAAATCTGAATTGTTAACTATGCCATCCAAATTTTTTGATTGTTCAACTAGTTTCATATTGTCTATATTTTTACTATCATTATTGCCTGATGCAATCTGATTTGTTAACTCTGTTTTAATATCGATTAAAATTGTTTGAAGTGAATTTGTTTTATCCGACATGTGTTACTTGTGTTATACTAGTTAATTAACATACAACACGTGTTGTACACTTATTGTTTTCTTCATTAAACTGATATGAATTCTTTTGATTTACCTGTTTACACCAGTACAAATAGAGGTGTAAATACAAACAATTATGTCGTTATTTTGTAAACAATGTAATAATCGACGACTGCCAAAGTGGATAAAATCTGAAAACAGAACAGATTGGCTTTGTGAAATTTGTAAAAATTTTGTTGATGCTGAAAACACCATTATTCGTCAATCTGAATGATGATCTTACACTATTTCACTTTGTGAAAAGGGGAAATAGCAGAATGACTTCAAATGATCATGTCAAATCAACTATACTGTGAAATATGTCACAAGTTAAAATTTCCAAGATTTGCTAAACAAAGCAAGTGTGAATGTAAAAACCCTCTCTAATACATCAATTCCAAAAATTTTCTATTTTACAAGTATTATCCATAATCTATTTTTTTGATTCTTACGGAACTTCCTTTTGTTTCTAAATAATGGCCTATGAAATTAGTCATTTGTTCTCCTATTTTGTATCCTAATGCCCCCTGCATCATTCCTGATTTTTCAATATGGTCTGCCATCTCTTTGCTAATCTGAATGTTAAAGAAGGTCCATCCAAATTTTGTAAATGGCTTTTCAATCCCATATCCATTTTTTACATTACACTCTATTTCTAAACTTTCTAGCGCTTTTCTTACGATTGAAATCTCTTTCTCATAACTTCTTGTACTGATTTGAAATAAAGGATTCATGGTTTCTAGCTCTTTAATTTGTTCTTGATATTTTAGTTAGTTTCACTCATGAATTTATCCAAAAACACGTTATTTTTTTTAACATTTTGTGTAGACTTTTACTCTATGCTGATAATAATTAGAAATTCTATTGATATTATGACTGATTTACAATGTGAGCACTATTGGACTCCTAACGGATCTTATTTTTGCGTTCATTGTGGAATAGACATTCATAAAAAAACAAACATTCCTTTAAAAAATTGATTTTTAAATACAAATCTGTTATTTCTTTTTGAAACAGACATTGTTTAATCTTGTGACTCTCATAAACTAGATTGAGTATGAGAAATTATGACTTCAGTTATAGTAATTGATGATAATGAAGACATTGTGTCCTCTATGTCTGACCTTTTAGAATTTCACAAAATAGACGTTATTGGTACAGGCTCTAATGGATTGGAGTGTGTGGAATTATACGATACCCTTCGCCCTGATGTAGTTTTGCTTGATTTACAAATGCCTGAATATGATGGATTATACGCATTAAGAAAAATCCGAGAAAAATATGCTACTGCCATAGTTTTGATTGTCACTGGCGGATTTCCCCAATCGATGAATAATGATCTGGAATCTTTAAAGCCAACAAAAATTATTTTCAAGCCTGTTGACGTAAATACTTTAATTGAAACAATTTTAGATGTTTCCAATAGTACGATGCCTTTCAAAATAAAATATACCTTCAAAGAAGATCCCAAACCCTATACTTGTGTTCTTACCTATGACCAATACAAGAATTTTAAAAATTTACCAATTATTCAAGATTGTGAAATCATCAAAAAAGATGAAAAAAACATAGAGGCATACAAAAATGAGATGCAGCTTGCATTGAATTTGGCAGCAAAAAATGATATTTCACACATTCAAAAATTATCTGAAATACTCTGATTATTTTCTAGGTTTTCTGGGATTTTTTTCGTAGAATCGCTCTACATTTGAATTCCATTCCTTGGTTTCTGCCAGACGAGAGCGAGCATGTGGTCTTTTGCCATTGTTGGATAAAATTTCACTGTTGTTTTCATAAAACTTGTCCGTTTCATTAATTATGACATCTAAAAATTCTGATGCTCCCTTGACCTCTTCCCCTTTTGGCTCTCTGTGGGTTGTTATTGATTTTGCAAGCGTCTCTATTTTTGCAATCTTTATCCTGTACTCACTAAGAACTCTATGTTCAAAAGTAATCATTTCATTTTTAGTGTATTTTACTAGTGTATGTTCATTTCGATTATGGTATTTCATAACAATGTGAGTCTATCCATACATTGACTTGTCGATTGTTTCATCTGTTGTACTGCTTTGTGCTGAAAAACCACTAAAATTTGAACGAAATATCTTTTGAACATGACCTGACACTCTTGCAACATTGTCCCAAGCATTATGAAATGAAACTCTGTCTAATGCTTGTTCATCGACATGAGAAAATATTGCTAATCCTACTATGTTTTCCCCCTCTTTCATCCATTGATGACCTACGCCGCAAATTGTACATATGTAACTAATCTCCATTATTGTTTTTGAAAATACCTGATTTTTCATCACAAGTAATTTTGAATCCTGCGGTGGAAACCTCATGTTTACATTGATGTGGATTCTATCTTCTCTGTTTACGTTTTTGCTGACAATTACATTTACTCCTACATGGAATTGCCATTCGATAATCTTGCTTTTTTCTCTGATTTTTTCTGTCTGATCTTCATAGTTGATATTGGTAATTTTGATAAATTCTTCCACTAGACTCTTCATCTGTTCTGATGTTTTTGCCATGATTCTCATTTCTATTTGTTCAATATATGCAGTTATAGAAAAAAGGAATTAATGGCTGTGTCCACAACCACAGGAATCATGACCTTCATGTCCTTGAGATTCTTTTCCTGCACATCTGGAACATTTGTCTGATCCCATTGGAGAGAAGAAACTAATTCCACATGATGCACATTTCATGTTTGACATGTTCTTTCTAAAAAAATGCTGTATTTAATGAATACGTATCACTTGGGTTGAATAAAATAATGGTATTCAAAGGTTATTTCCCACATTGCTATGTAGGAATACAAAATTCCAATTCAGAGATTGATAGATAATTAAAAAAGTAACTCTTGATCATTCTATGATGTGAAGTTTCAATTTTCTGCTAATGATAAAGAATGGCATCAAACATTGCTCAACACTTTTGAAAATTTTCTAAACATGAAAATAAAACCTGTATTGGTTTATGATAGAAGGCATTTTGCAAACTATGTGTATAAAAACAGTATTCCACCTAGCGCTGTTTGGGCAGAATGCATAAAAGAATGTGGCACTATTTGGCTAAATCCTCACTTGGCAACAGAGCCAAAAGTTGAAACTGTAAATACGTTGTATCATGAATGTTTACACATCAAATATCCGAAAAAAACTGAACGAGAAATAAGACAATTAGCAGATAAGATGGTTCCTGTAACAAAATCAATCACTTCTAAAAAAACAAAGTTCGATATCACACATACACATTAAGTGTACTTGATTTCAACTTATTTGTACATGCTATCGCGATGAATTATGTACTGCGGATTTGAATGAATTTTTTAAAAGAATTGGGGTAATGACAATTGTTGCTAAAATCACTAAAATCAACAAAGTGTAAATAAAATCGGGTAAGACTCCACTCACAACTCCTATACCTGCAGTGATAAATGCAACTTCTCCCCTTGCAATCATTCCATAACCAATACGGAATCCCTTAGTTTTGTTTTTTAATAAAATTGTGGCAGGTACGCCACAACCAAACATTTTACTTAAAATGGCAACAGCTAAAACTGCCAAAAGAAAAATCACATTTACTTCTGATATCTGTCGAAGATCTACATGTGCACCAATTATTGCAAAAAATAACGGTGCTACTATGATCTTTAATTCCCCCGTGAACTCTCTTATTTGTCCTGCAAGTTTTGAACCTGCTAATCCCATCCCTGCAGCAAACGCGCCAAGAATTGGATTAAGACCAATGATTGATGCTAATGCCGCAAATCCAAACGCTGAACCTATTGCTGCAGATTGTTTAATGCCTCTTAATTCCAGAGATGTAGGTTTTGCAAGAGCAATACCATGAATAATTTTTGGTAATACAAACACTGCCACTAACAACAACACTATCCAAAGACCAAATGACTCTGCTGCAGTTATTAATACTGATTCTATGCTTGGAATTGAATTCAGCGTAATTATTGAAACCACGGATGACAAAACTGCTAATCCTAATACGTCATCTATGACAGCTGCATTAACTAAAATATTTCCTTCCGGAGTTTTTTCTTTACCTAATTCTTCCAACAATGTCACTGAAATCACAATACTGGTTGCGCTCAATGTTGCACCAATTAACACTGAGATTATCCAATCAAATCCAAATACTAAGGAAATCGTATATCCTAAAACTAATGGCATGATTAATCCTGCTGTTCCTATAATCGCAGATTTGTACCCTGCAGCAAGTATGTCTTTGAATGTAAAATGAAGTCCTGCAGCGAATAATATCACAATCCCTGACATTTGCCATAATCCTAAAGTTAAAACGTCTAACTGAACTATTGGTTTATCAAAAAATGGAATAATTCCTCCTAAAGCAAAAGGACCTAAGAATACCCCCCCAATAACAAAACCTATGATTTCAGAAAGTCCAATACGGGCACATAGTCGCCCCAACAACAATGAAGGAATGACGATAAACAAAATTCCCACTAGTGATGGAATTACATCAAATCCCAACATTATTTCACATTCCCCACTCTTGACTTGTTGAATTTTTTAGAAATTGAATAAAACGCTGCCCCTATGCCTATAATTGAAATGCCTACTAGTACAACTTCGATTTCAAACTGAAATGCCATGTATATTGAAATTCCAACTCCGAATAATGGGAGAATTGGAAATTTTCCAACGTTGATTGGAACTTTAAATTTTCTTTCAATGTTTGGCTCTGTGTAGCGTAAAACAATAACCGCCAAATTCACTGCAGCAAAAGTAATCACAATTGCAAAAACCGTAATGTTTGCAACTATAACAATATCTCCAACTAATGTAAAAATAATTGACGCTGTCATGATCACGATTATTGCTATCCATGGAGTTTTTGTTTTAAAATGAATTTTTTCTAATATGGTTGGAAATACTTTTTCTCTTGCCATGCCATAAAAAATCCTTGAACCTGCAACAAGTGTAATCAAAACTGTGTTGGTAATGGCAAAAAGTGCAATTGATGAAAGTAAGATATGTGCTTCTGAACCCAGTGCTCTTTCTGCCACTAATGCAATTGGGGCTGATGATTTGGCTAATTCTTCCCAATTAACAACTCTGACTACTGCTAGAGAAACCAGAATGTAGATTATTCCAGATATTACTACTGACAGAATTATCGCTCTGGGCAGAGTCTTTCTAGGTTTTTTCACTTCCTCTGCTATGTTTGCCATGTCCTCAAATCCAATGAATGCAAAAAATATCAACACAAATGCAATAACAATTCCTGAAAAGCCTGATGGACTTTCAATGTAATTTACTGGTTCAGGATTTGCAAACATAAATCCAATAATAATTATCAGTACCAATCCTGATGCCTCAATTATTGTAAAAATGGTGTTTGTCCATGCTGACTCTCTAATTCCTATAAAATTCACTATTGAGAGAACAATTAGCAAACCTGTGGCAGAAAGAATTATTGGAATGTTTACAAATTCAGCAAAATATCCACCAAATCCTAATGCGACTGTGGCTGCAGTGATTACCGATGTGATGGCAGTTAGCCATCCTATTAGAAAAGCAAAAAAATTATTTTTAAAAGCGTTTTTAATGAAAACATACTCTGCAGATGCTTTTGGAAATATTGATGATAATTCCGCGTAACTAAACCCTGCAAACAATGCAACAATGGATCCTAATACAAATGCAATCCATACTGCATCTCCTGCAAATCCCGCGGCTTCTCCTATTAACACATAAATTCCTGCCCCTAAAATTAATCCAGTTCCATACATGGTAAGTTGGAAAAGCCCCATGTGGCGTTTTAGTTCTGACACCTTGTTGTTTTGTTGTGTGTAGATAATAGTTAAGTTGTGATTATTGATGTTGACAATAACACTCGAATTTATTTATCACGGTATTCATTTATCACGGTATTCATCCCATATCTATGATGAGAAAAAAACTCACAGAAAAGGAAAAAGAAGATCAGAAAAATCAACAAAAAATCAGAGCAAAACTATCTCGTGCTGCTAGAAGAAGTGGAAAAAGTATCAAATCTGAAGGTAAAGTCAATAAATCAAAGGCAAAGACTACAGAATCTAGATCATCAAAGAAGATTGCTGCGGTAAAAAAGACCTCGAAAAGATAGATGATGTCATTTTACAATCACGGCTAATTTTTAAATTTAAAATCTATTAATATTATCTAATGTGATTTTCAAAATTGATATTCTGAATGACTCTCATATATCTACTCTAACGTATTACATTTGTAATGAATAACGCAAAAATCATGACAGTTGCAGATGTTATGACCAAATCAGTAATTGCTATAGATGCATCGATGAGTGTACATGAATCTGCAAAGATGATGGAAGATGCAAAGGTTGGTGCAATTATCGTTATGGAGTCCAACTCTCCTGTTGGAATTGTTACTGATAGGGATTTTGCCGTAAAAGTAGCTGCACACGCATACCCCATCACTTCCTCTGTAAAACAAATAATGTCATCTCCATTACTCTCAATAAACTCAAATGAAACAGTAAGAACTGCCTCAGATTTAATGCATGATAGAAAAATAAGAAAACTACCTGTCATCGATGATGACAAAGTAGTTGGAATGATCACTGCAACTGATATTGTTAATCTGCTTGCAGTTTGTGTGGAAGATGATATGAGGGATATGTATTTTCATTCCGTAGCTAAAATTTATGCTGATTCTAGTCCGTATAATTAAAAATATGATTCCGATCATAATATTGGTAACAATACCTGTTTTTCTTGGAATTGTTTATGTGGCACCGTTTGATCAACCTGAAGAAATTGATTCTGAAGTGATTTCTAAAGAACCCGATGTGAGCATTTTGTATTACATTTTGATGGTCATTTGGACTTTTTATTTACTACGAATTTTGTTGAGACTCAAAAAAGGCAGTTTTAAGATCACTCAGAGGTACTAGTGTGAACACAGCTCCTTATTGGAATAAAAAAATCTGTTCTGATTGTAAGAGAATACATTGTCATAAAGGATGTTTGTGTGATTGTCACCAATTAAGAGATCGAACAGATTAATCTATTTGGAACCCTTTTCCATTCTTAAAATAATTTGATCACAAATTCTACGCATTTCTGAATCAGAACCTACGCTTGCAATTTTCACAATGTCTGTAGTTGTCACTATTCCTGTGATTTGATCATTGTCCATAACTGGTAGTTTGTGAATTCCTTTCTCTTTCATCGTTTCTGAGGCTTCCCATACTGTCTCACCTGATTTGATTGTAATTAATGGCGATGATGCAACTTCATAAATTTCGGTAAACAATGGTCTTCCATCTGCTGCTATTTTGGTTACAAAATCCCTCTCGGTGACAATTCCTATTGGTTTGGAATCATCCATTACAATAACACATCCAATGCTTGACTCTTTCATCTGTTGTGCAGCTTCTTGCAATGTCATTGATTTTTCAACCGTTAATACATTTTTACTCATTATGTCTTTTACAAATGTGCTGTTCACAAATTATATATGATTTTTTCAATGATATTAGATAAATCCCAAATTATCACCACTGAAAATCAATCCAGATAATCATTGTAGCATTTAAACTTCAAAATGAATTACATTGATTCATGGTGATCACCACTAAAAAAATTCTTGTTCCTTTAGATGGTTCCAAAAATGCTCTTCGTGGTCTAGATATGGCCATCCATATTGCAAGACAATCTCATGGAACAATCACTGCATTGTCCGTGAAATCTGTGCCTGGAATATATGCTCTTCATCCTCTTGGGTTTCTGGATTTTAATTCAATGACTGAAATCAAAAAATTACTTGATGAAGCAAAACTACGTGCGGCAAAAAGAGGAATTCAATTAACTGGAAAGACTATTGCTGGAGATCCTGGATATGATATTGCAAGATTTGCAAATAACTCCAAAAATGGAATCGATTTGGTTGTGATTGGTGCACGAGGAAGAAGCCCTGCAAAAGAATTCATCTTGGGCAGTGTTTCCAATTATGTGGTTCATAAATCTAAAAAACCTGTATTGGTTGTAAAATGAGTAATTTTGATCACTGTTTTAAAAAAATTCTTGTTCCTTTAGATGGCTCCAAATATTCTGAAAAAGTGTTAGAACGTGTATCTGATTTGGTTCGTGCTTTTGATTCAAAAATTATTTTATTGTATGTAATAGAAAAACCACTACCGATCAATTTTTTAGATCGTAAAGAATATCTTAGCATTCTTCAAAAATTTGGAAATAAAACTCTGAACAAAGCAAATGATTCACTCTCAAAAAATGGAATTACAGCAAAAACATTGTTGAAAAAAGGTAATATCGTGTCTGAAATTGAAAAAGTTGCTAAAAACGAAAAATGTGACTTGATCGTTGTTGGGAGTAAGGGTCTTGGTGCTGTAACTAGACTTTTACTTGGTAGTGTTTCAAATAAACTTGCTCAATACTCTCCATGTTCCTTATTAATTGTAAAATAAATTAACTTGCTAATGTATTTACAATATCTGCTTTTGTGATTATTCCAACTAGTTTCGAGTTTTTAACTACTGGCAATCCACTTATGTCATGTTTGATCATACGTGTAATGGCAACTTTCACATCATCATCTCTTTCTACTGTGATTGGTTTAGTTGTCATAATGTCCGTAGCATGAAATGGAAACAGATAGCTCATTTGGTTTGAGTGTATTTCTTCCAATCCTTTTTTGTATTTGTATTCTTGAACTTCTTTAGGATCTGCTGATTCTGCTATCCATTGTGGTATTTTTGCAGGTACAAAATCTCTAAAAGTAATTATCCCTATTGGAATTTGATTTCTTTGTATTACTATCCGTGATATTCCATATTTCAACAATAAACTCTCCACGTGTAATATTGGATCGCTAGGTGCTGCAGTAATTACATCTCGTTTCATTATCTTTCCAACTTTTAGTGGTGCTGATTCTTTTGTAAGGAATGCTTTTACCAAATCTGTTTCTGTTACAATTCCTTCCAAATTACTGTCCTTATCTGTGATGATCACCAAGCTAATTCTGTGTTTTTTCATCATTTTTGCACATTCCTGTACAGAATTCTTTCTAGTCAAAACAAATAGTCTTTTAGATGTAAAGTCTGCTGCTTTTACAGAATTGATTGGGTTTGACCCCAATTCATAAATTTTTTTTGCAATGTCTTTTTCGGTAATGACTCCTATGGGTTTTTTCTTATCTGTTATGACTACTCTTTTTACTTTATTTTTTAACAAACTCTCTCTTGTTTTCAAGAGTGTAGTGTTGGGGCTAACTGTGATTGGTCTTGTAATTAATTCTGATAAATTTATTTTTTTTACATCCACTTTTAATCACGTTCTTATTTATTCTCTGTTTTAATACTTCTATTAGTGAATGTCATCTCTGAAAATCACTAAGAGATATATTTACTTCAGGTTTATGTTGTTTGGTATGGTTGAACCAGTCCCTTTATTCATAGTTGGTTTATCTAAAGATGAACCTGCAAATGATATTATATCTTCCAAATTTGGCGCTGCCTTGGAAAAAGTACAACAAGTACTATCTCATATAATTGAGGCAAAAATTACAATTGAAACTCAAAATCCTGAGGGATCAAGAACACACTATGAAGCAACTGCATCTGTTAAAACTTCTAACGATACTCTGATTTATACCGAATCTGGTTGGGATATTTTAAAAATTGCTGATCAGTTATCTAAAAAACTAGAAGGTGAGTTGTCAAAACATGATGATAAACGCCAAAGAGAAAGTATTCGTAAACGTGATGCATGACAATATGTTTGAAAATATTCTAGTTCCTTATGATCTATCAAACCAATCTACTAGGGCTTTTAAGACTGCATTAAGCATTGCAAAAAAATACGATTCAAAAGTGACTCTTTTAACATGTCTTGAAGGTGATGCATGGCATCATTACTACTATGATTCACAAGCAGATAATGAACTAATTAAAAAACAAAACAAAGTCACAAAACAACATCTTCAAAAACTAGAAAAAATTGCGGAGAAAAATGGCATTTCTGTAAAATCTTACGTATTGACCTCAAAATCAGTCGTTAATGATATTGTAACTTTTGCAAAATCACGAAAACATGATTTGATCGTAATTGGTTCTCATGGTAGAATTGGGTTTGATAAATTTCTTTTGGGCAGTGTTGCAAACGGTGTGTCTCAAAAAACTAAAAGCCCAGTTTTAATTGTAAAGTAAACCGAAGGTGATATAATTAATTTCAATTATTGGAAGTGGCCGAGTTGGCACAGCTATTGCATTTCTATGTGTCTCAAATGCCTTAGACGATGTTTTGCTTGTAAATCGTACCGCAAGCAAAGCGATTGGCGAATCTTTGGATATCGTAAATGCAATTCCTTCTACTTCTAAATTTTCTATTCGTGGAACTGATGATTATTCTGAATTGGTAAATTCAACTGTTGTTGTGATTGCAGCTAGCACAGAAACATATCTAACAGATAGAACCGAAAATATGGCATCACAAGTCACCATGATAAAAGAAATAGCAAAAAACATTCAACGCTATTGTCCTTCTACAATAGTCTTATTGATTTCCAATCCTCTTGATGTTTTAACATATTTTTTTCAAAAAGAATCTAGATTTTCCAGATACAAAGTAATTGGAGTGGCATCTAGTTTGGATGCCAGTAGATTTCGATATTTTATTTCAGAGAAATTTTCTGTTCCTCAGATATCTATTGCTGACGCACTAGTTCTTGGAGAACATGGGGATTCTATGGTTCCTGTATTTTCTAGGTGTTTTGTTGATGGAACTCCATTGCTTTCAATGCTTGATAACGATGAACGAGATTTGATTATTGATGCTGTTAGAAATTACTGGAAAACACTGCGAAATTATAAGAGTCGATCTCAATTCGGTATTGCCAAAAACTCCTACGATGTAATCGATGCTATCATTTCTAAAAAAGAAATATCTGTTCCTGCTTCTGTTGTTCTTGATGGTGAATATGGTGAAACTAATGTCTCCATGGGTGTTCCAGTCAAAATCAATCAAAATGGAATTATTGAAATACAAAAAATAGAACTTGATAAATTTGAACAAAATTCACTTAAAATTTCTGCACACACTATCCGAATTAACATTCAATCTGTCTGAATTTTTATACTATAGAATTTAGTGCATATCCTATTGAATATGCCATTATTGCCGCAATTCCACCAATAATTAGCGTAAATAAACCCGATTTGATTTTTGATTTTTTAACAATCTTTCCCTTGATAGTTCCAACTAAGAAAAATGCTAACGCTACTAAAATTGTTGAATACATAAAGGCATCATAATTTGAATTAATCTCGATTGTGATCAAGATCATAAAAGGAATTAATGGAATTAATCCAATGATATTGAATCCAAAAAATGTACTCAGTGAACTGTCTAATGGATTTTTGTCTCCTTCTATCAGACCTAGCTCTTCTTTCATCATCGTGTCAATCCAAACTTTTCGCTTTGAAGTAATTACTCTAACAACTTCTTCAAGTAATTCTTCTTTGAATCCCTTTTTGGCGTAAATCTCTCTTATCTCTTCTTTTTCTTGTTCTGCTAGATTATCAATTTCCCACTCTTCTTGATTTCTTTTCATTTCGATGTACTCGTTTCTTGCCTTTGATGATTGATAATTTGCCGTAGCCATTGAAAATCCATCTGCAAATAAATTGGCAAATCCTAAGATTAGAATTATTCCTGGTGATAATCCTGCACCCACCACTCCTGCAACTATTGCAAAAGTTGTTACAGCTCCATCAATAGAACCGTAAATAAATTCCTCAAAATGCCATTTCATTTGTTAAATTTATTTGCAATTACTTTGATTAATTGATATGAATAACTTCAATATTGAAAATCAACACTGTTTCTTATATTGAATAACATGAATCAACAACTATGTCAAAAATTCAGAAAATTCTGGTACCTCTAGATGGTTCATCAAATTCAATGAGAGGATTAGATACTGCAATAGATATTGCAAAGGGTTGTGATGCTGAAATTACTGGTTTTTATGTATTTCATTTGCCTTTGGCAGCAGGAGTAAAATACACACAAAAAATGAAAGATAACGCTCAGAAAAAAGCAATAAAAGCCATAGGTCCTGCAATAAACAAAACCCAAAAAGCTGGTGCTACATTCAAGTATAAAACTGGTGGCGGTAACACTGGGTCTGAAATATCTAATTTTGCTCAAAAAGGAAAATTTGACTTGATTGTAATTGGAGCTAGAGGTTTGGGTGGAGTAAAAGAAGCCTTTCTTGGAAGCACATCAAACTATGTCATGCACAAAACTCAAGTTCCTGTACTGATTGTAAAATAATTAAAATATTTTTTAAATTTTTTTCATTGACAAAACATATTTTTAATTTATTAAATTAATTTTTCATGTAACATTTAATATACTGTATGTATAATGTAGATTGATCATTGTTTTACTAAATTATTTCGGCACTTTAAGTCGGTAATATTTTATTTCAATTCAAAAATTACCTATTACAGTTTGTTTTTATCTGATGAATGGTAATACTAGTTAGTAGTATATGGTAAATTATTCAAATGAGTACGATGTCAAGTGTCAACTAGATGCTTGCAAAACTTATCCTGCAATAACTGATTCTGAACGAGGAGAAATTGTTTGTGGGGGATGCGGTCTTATCCTAGTGGACAGTATGTCTGATGTGTCTTATGAGAATAATGGTTATTCTTCAGAAGATTTTATGACTCAGGCAAGAACAGGCCCTGCAACATCGTTAACAATGTATGATAGAGGTTTGTCAACTATAATTGGAACAAATAAGGATTCAACTGGAAAACCTCTATCCAGTAAAACAAAATATGATTTTAACCGATTACGTACATGGGATCAACGAAGTAAATCTAAGCAAACTGCTAGTTTTAGCAAGGCGTTTACTCTGATGAATGGCATGAAAACAAAGTTGGGGCTTTCAAACAATGTTGTTGAATCTGCAGCATATATTTACAGAAAAATAGTTGATGCAAAATTAACTAGGGGAAGAACAATGGCTTCACTAATTTCAGCTTCGCTCTACGCAGCATGTAGGGAAAATAACACTCCTAGAACCTTGGATGATATCGCAGATGCTGGAAATGTGGAGAGAAGAATCCTATCTAGAGATCTGAGAACTATTGTGAAAAAACTTGGATTAACTCTTAATCAATATGATACGACTTCATTCATCTCAAAAATTTCAAATAATCTGAATTTGGGTGAAAAAACCAAACGAGATGCCTTTGAAATCCTAAAACGCTGTGAATCAGAACAGATTACTGCAGGAAAGCATCCTGTAGGACAAGCTGCTGCCTCACTGTATATCTCCTGTATCCTAAATGGTGAAAAACTCAGTCAAAAGAAATTTTCTATGGAATCTGGAGTAAGTGATGTCACGATTCGAAATAGAGTTGCTTTGATTACAAAAACACTCAAAATTATGGATTTGTAGTTACAAACTGGAATATTTTCAACTGTAAAAACAAAACATCCTTCAGGATTCCCTATGTTGAGATAATTAATTGAACACAGAAGTGTATACACGTCAAACCAAAATTCATTGTTTGAGTTATTCCCAACTTTTTTTGAGGCTTTATTATGATGGATTCATTACCGTGCCTCTTTCTTTGGTTTTTTGATCTACTAAAGCTAGTACATATTTGCCATGCTCTGCTTGACATGTGTCTATATTTGTGGAAAAACCATCCATAGTCTCTCATATGCATCCAGAATCTGTAATTGCTATGAGGGTATTTTTCATTATTGATTTTCATGTTGTATAATGACATTTCTGGTCTTTCAAAAATTATCCTCAAATCCAAATTAATTGGGATTAAAATGAGATTGTCAACCTTGAAAATTATGATTCTATTAATATGATATGCCATGTATCATAATTTATGTCAAAAAGAACCAAGAAAGAATTAGAAGATGATTGGAAGAAATTTGAACAAGGTGAAATGAAAGAAGAAGATCATCAACTTGAACTCAAAGAAGGATATGAGCAAGATGAAAAATATGAAGAATCCAACGATTAATATCCAAAAATTCTTGAAAATTTATAACAGAATCTAATTGTTCTCATTAAAAAATAATAAATTTTTACTTCTCAAACAACTGTGATGTGATTTGTTTTCTTCAATTATCTAAGAAAAATTAAAAATTTCTTTAGAAATAATCAGTTTAGAAATTAAATAATTATGATGGGTATTTGTAAAAATTTATGCTGGTTTTGTTTTTCTGATTTCTTCTACAGAATCTTCTAGATCTTTTTGAGATATTTTGATTAATTTGACATCTTTTTCTTTGCTTTCAACAAATTTCTTTACCCCCAAAAGCGCTGCACGATTACATACCTCTTCAATCTCAGCTCCGCTGAATCCTTTTGCCATTTCTGATAGTATTTTTAGATTAACCTCCTCAGCAAGTGGTTTATCTTTTGTATGAATTTTGAAAATCATTTCTATTCCGGCGATATCTGGATTTGGAACTTCAATCACTCTGTCAAATCTACCCGGTCTAAGTAATGCGGGATCTACTATGTCTAGCCTATTTGTGGCTCCAATTATTAGAACATTATGTAATTCCTCTAACCCATCAATTTCAGTCAAAATTTGTGATACTACATTTTCTGTGACATGCGAATCAGAACTCCCACTACCTCTTCTTGGTACTAAAGCATCAATTTCATCAAAGAAAATAATACATGGGGCCGCCATTCGTGCTTTTCTAAAAATCTCTCTTACTCCTTTTTCAGATTCGCCAACCCATTTTGAGAGTAGTTCAGGACCTTTGATGCTGATGAAATTAGATTCTGTAGTTGTTGCCACTGCTTTTGCAATCAACGTCTTTCCAGTTCCAGGTGGTCCATAAAGTAATACTCCTTTTGGAGGACTCACATGAGCGTATTCAAATGCTTCTTTGTATTTTAATGGCCACTCTATTGCTTCACGAAGTTCTTCTTTTAATTTGTCTAGACCTCCAACCTCATCCCAACTTACATTTGGGATCTGAACTAGAACCTCTCTAAGGGCAGAAGGCCTAACTTCTTTTAGTGCATCTGTAAAATCATTACTAGTTATTTTTATTTTTTGCAATACTTCTTTTGAAACTTTTTCTTCTTCTAAGTTAATTTCTGGTAATATTCTTCTTAAAGATCTCATTGCAGCTTCTTTACAAAGTACTTCCAAATCCGCACCAACAAATCCATGAGTTGTCTTGGAAATTTTCTTAAGATCTACCTTTTTGTCCAATGGCATTCCACGTGTATGAATATTTAGAATTTGTAATCGTCCTTCGTCGTCAGGAATTCCTATTTCGATTTCCCTGTCAAACCTTCCGGGTCTTCTAAGAGCAGGATCAATAGAATCTGGTCTGTTAGTAGCTGCAATAACTACAACTTTTCCTCTCGATTTCATGCCATCCATCAATGTTAGCAATTGTGACACAATTCGTTTTTCTAGTTCACCAGTAACCTCCTCTCTTTTTGGTGCAATGGAATCTATCTCATCAATGAAAATAATGCTGGGAGCATTTTCTTCTGCCTGCTTGAAAATGTCTCTTAGTTTTTCTTCACTTTCTCCATAATGTTTGGCCATGATTTCAGGACCGCTAAGTGAAGTAAAATTAGAATTTGTTTCTCCTGCCACTGCTTTTGCAAGTAATGTCTTTCCAGTTCCAGGTGGTCCATATAGCAACACACCTTTTGGTGACTCTATGCCAATTTTATCAAATAATTCTGGATGTCTCATTGGTAATTCTACCATTTCACGTATCTTTTGAATTTCATTTTTTAATCCTCCCAAATCATCATAAGTGAATCTGGGAACTGACGCGTCAATTGATTTTGTAACTGCACCTAGCTTGAATATCGTGTTTTCAGTAACGATAACTGGTTTTGATGGTTTTGTACTAGTTACAATCAATTGTATTTTACTCCCCATTTGAGTGCTAACAATTACTGTGTCTCCGGTTGTAAATACATGATCTTGATAAAGTGAAATCATGTATTCGTGTAATCCATCAGCGTGAATTTTTTCAGTAGGTGATAAAACAATTTGTTCTGCATCTGCTCCTTCGACAGGTTTTATGGACACCTTTTCTCCAATACTTGCCCCAATATTGTATCTTGTAAGCCCATCAATACGAATAATCCCACTGTTACGATCTTCTGGAAACCCAGACCATAATTTTACATGTGTTTTTTTGTTTGCAGATAATTCTAAAATTTGCCCTGCACGTAAATTATTGTCTTCGATAATTTGAGGATCAATGACTGCTACCCCATTACCCACGTAACTCTGTGGCATCTCTTCTATTCTTAATTCTGTATCAGACATTTTTTTGAATTTTCGTGAGCATTGGTAATGTTATTCTCTATGCTGTTATAAACTGGAAAAACGATTGTCACCATCGATAATCATGATGAATTTGATAAATACCCAACACTTGTAATTGCAGTGCTTAAAAATACATTTAAAAAAATTCATGTTCCTTACTCTCTCTTCTAATTCTATAATGGAATTCAATGAATCGATATCAATAGTAGACGTTTATCCAATATGACAGACATGACTATATTATCAATGTGTCCAAAAAATTTAGTAGGAGAATAAATACAAATGAAAATAGAAAAAAAATATCAAACAGCATTAAATGATTTAATTTGTCATCTGAGAAATTCAAGATTCCTAACCGATGATCGTGTAGAAACTGCATTTAGAAATATTCCAAGGCATGTATTTGTTCCAGAATCTGAGCTAGACTGTGCATATTACAATGAACCTTTACCAATAATGAAAAACCAGACTATCTCTCAGCCAGGTGTTGTATCTAGAATGACTGAGTGGTTGGATGTCAAAAATGGACAAAACATTCTTGAAATTGGCACTGGTTCTGGTTGGCAAAGTGCAATCCTGTCGTATTTGACAGACCAAGGAACCGTATATTCTATTGAGCGACACCCCGAACTAGTAAAATTTGCACAAGATAATCTCAAAAAATTGAAAATTAAAAACGTTCATGTAATTTTGGGTGATGGTAGTCTAGGATACTCCAAAGCTGCTCCCTATGATAGAATAATAGTTACTGCAGCTTGCACAGAAATTCCTTTGCCTTTACTTGAGCAATTAAATGAAAATGGGCTTTTACTTGCTCCTGTGGGAGATGAGTCACAATCCTTAATTTTGCTACAAAAGACTGCTAAAGGAATTGTTGAAATAAAAAACCAATCAAGCTATGTTTTTGTTCCTTTGTTGGGAAAATTCGGCAAGAAATAAACATCTAAAATTATGTTGTTCTTTTGTATGTTTGATGAAATTCTGTAAATATTGTCTGTGCAATATTTTGTAGATGGATTATTTCACTGAATTGTTTTCTTCCTTTTGAAATTTCTCTCATAATGGTCATGCATTTAGTATTTTTAATGGAATTTGGCTCTTCATCATCTGTCCATATTTTCAAACAATCTTCAAAATCAAGACAAAATTTTAGAATTATGACTTCCCAATCGTTAGTATTTGTTGGAATCCCTATGGATTCTGCTAATTCTCTAAATTCATTTTTTCTATCTCGTAATATTTGATTTAGAGCCTCACGCACTCTTCTTTCATCATACCCATCAATTAATCCGATTCTGTCCACACCCATTTTTCTTTATTATCCGTTAAAAACAAACTCTGCATTTTCAAGTATGCGAATTTCACACTAGTTTAACTATGAAGGCTGTTTTTTAGAATCATGAGAGATGACAATTTTTGTTCTTGTGGTTCTTGTGGGCATGAGACAATCGGTGAATGTTACACAAAAGAGTGTTCATGTTGTCTGAGTGATCATCAGGGTGCGTTTGCAAAAAATAGATAAGGGTTGTAACTACATATGACCAGTTTACGAAAAAATAATTTTAAACTTTCAAAGAATAAAGTCCAAAAAATTCTAGTACCATTAGATGGTTCAAAATTTTCAATTCGTGCTCTTAACTATGCAATAAATTTAGCAAAATTTACCCACTCCAAAATTATTGGAATTTTTGTAATTCCTAGTGATGCTTCCACTGCGCCTATTGATGTTCTTTTTGATCCGCTTTCAGCGATAAATCCTGTGGGATATGAAGCAAAAATGACTAAACTGGGACACAAAATTTTGGAACAAGCAGAAAACAGATGTATTCAAAATAAAACCCCCTTTACAAAAATCATGTCTTCTGGAAATCCTAGTATTGTCATTGTTAAATACACTGAGAGGCAAAGAAACAACATAGGACTGATAATAATGGGTTCACGAGGGCGAGGACATGCCGGAGAAATCCTATTAGGAAGTGTTTCTTATAATGTGATTCATAAATCTAAAAAACCTATAATGATAATCAAATAAATTGAATTTTAGTATAGAACAGATATGATAAATCCAGAATTAATGAAATTACTTGACGCAAATGATGTTTTATCCATACTCCGTGATTCGGTTGCATATCAGATACAAAAAATCCACAATGTTGAAAAAACAACTGAGGGTCAAGGTTGGTATCAAGAATTACCTAAAATAGTGATGGAAAAATTTGACAATTATAGAAAAGACTATGAACATCTTTCTAGAATACTTGATCTAGAATACGTGCAAATTAAAAATGAAATGAACAAGGGTTACTATTACTGGAGATTACTGCATTCTGCCTGTAATACATACAGAAATGATTTGATAGAATATGATGAACAGTTAAAACGAGAATTTAATTTTAAAAATACTGAGGCTATATCCGACAACAAAATATTAAGCGAATGTATTGGTATTTTTGATCAACACGTAATTGAAGATTAGATTATTCTTAGTCATTACTATGATGTCTTAACATTTTATCTTAATTGACATTCTAGTTGATTTTAATCACATGACATGTTTCCATCAAATGAAATCTTGATGTCTTTTTTATTTACCATGGGAAGATCAAATTCCAACATCCAATGATTGTCAAACTCTCTTAGACATGAAAGAGGTGAGAGAATTTTATGTTTCACATCATCAAACAATTAACTAATTACAGGCAATGTCAATCCAAATTTGAAATTCTCTTTATTTTGCATAGAATCACCTGTAAATCTGTGGCATTCTCGTCTTTGATTCTTGTTGGAGCGTATGTATGGTTTCCTCCATTAAATTTCTATACTGTATTTGAAGTTTATCTATTCTGTTTTTAAATTCATCTAGTCTATTTCTACATTTAGAATCTTTACAATTGTAACTATTGCGTTGATTGACGCTTCTGGATCTGGAAAAAACGGATGACATTCGGCATACAGAATCAATACGGGAATAGGTGTTTTTCTAAAAATTGAAATTATTGCAGCATCTGTGTCAAAAATTGAGCCATTTAAAAATTTAGGAATTTGATTGTTGTAAAGTAGGATTTTAATATTGTATGTGTTACTAATCCATAAATTTTAGGACCATTGTTATTCTGATTGATTGTTTCCATTCTACTAACAATCACAATTTTTTTTATTGCGTATTTTTTACAAAATTCGTGAACGACAAGTGCAAACTCTTCTATCAAATTCTGATTAAATGGTATGTCTGAAATAATTACAAAAATATTGTTCTTACTGTATGCTCGAATTGGTGACAAAATTTCTCCCTCGTCTACAAATAGTGTCGGAGGAAGTCTAGGTATTTCAATTTCTCCAATCTGTTTCATCTTTAAATGATAAATTAGGTATGATATTGAAAAAGTACCCACAAATCCGTTACTGGGAAACCCTACAAGTAATGGGTCCTCTTCACTTTGATTTGTGATTTTAAAGCACATATTCTCTCATTCTTACAGTTAAAAGAAAGTCTCTGATTGTCAGAAATAAAAATCATGATAATACTAATGTAGAGAAATTTCAAAGTAATTCTATGAATTCTGATACGCAAAAAAAGATTGACAATATATTGTATGAAACAAATGCCAAAATCTCCGCAATTGTTGATGAAATTAGAAATATTCGCTTCTCCCAAATGGATGAAAATAAAAAACAAGAAAGGTGTGACTATTTAAGAAACGAATTTGAACGAGTCATGTTTGAAGAAGAGAAAAAAATAGAAGAGATACAAGCTAATGAAAATTGATGAAATTGATGCTGATTATGAGACAGTAAAGATTGAACATGTCGGAACAGTTAATCCTTTAACTGGTGCGATAATATTTAGAGATGAAACTGTAGAATTTTTAATGACTGGTTTTTCATCCGAAGTTGCGTTATTTATTTCTGATTTTTTAAAGGGAAAACGTGAGGAACCTCCTAGCATATATCGATTAATTGAGCAAATTTGTGAGGAAAATGAAATACATCTAGTCAAAGTCAAAATCTATGAGAGTGAAGGAATTTTTAGAGCAAATCTGTATTTTACGGGTAAAAAAGATTTGATATTTAGAAATTTCAGGGCGTCTGACGCAATAGCTTTAGCGACATTTTATAGCATCCCAATTTTAGTAAGGAAATCACTTCTAAAACCTACAGAATCGTTTAAATAATTTTTAAAAATCAAAGTAAAGGATTAATCTCTTATATCAAACTGTAAATCATAACTAAAAAAATCATCATTATGAAAGCAGATGGGCGTAGAGTTTTCTTTAACCCCAATAAGATAGTGACAACTTGTATGAGGGCTGGAGCAAGTAGGGACGCAACTAAGAGAATTCTCAAAAAAATTCGTGGTCATATTTATCATGGAGTTAACACCAAAGATATCTACAAACTCGTTTTATCAGCATTACGTGAGGAAAAAGAAGGCTTATCGCTTAAACAGCGATATCAGCTTAAAGATTCTATTATGAAATTGAGTACGGCAGGATATGTATTTGAAAACTATGTTGGTGAAATTCTAAAACATTCAGGGTTTACGATTAAAGAGATTAGGGGCAAAGTCAAAGGAAGATGTATCATTCATGAAATTGATCTTATTGCTCGCTCAAAAAATAGTCTAATCCTAGTTGAATGTAAATTTCATTCCAAATCTGGTGTGTATACTGGATTGAAAGAATCTCTTTACACTCATGCTAGATTCCTTGATACAAAATCATACTTTGACGCAGAATATCTTGTTTGTAACACCAAGATATCTGATCATGCAAAAAAATATGCAAAATGTGAGGGCCAACAAATTCTTTCATGGGGATATCCACCAAACAATAGTCTGCAAAATGTAATTGAAAAAAATCACCTTTATCCGATCACAATCTTGAATATTTCTTCAAAAGAGATGGGGATTTTTTTGCATTGTGGAATTATGTTGGCTAAAACTCTCTTGGATTATTCAGAATACGAATTATCTAAAAAAACAGGCATTAATGTCACTAGAATCCGTAATTTTCAAAAATTGAGTAGGCAGGTTATTTTTTAGTCTGATAATCATGTGTGAAAATCTACATATACTTTGATATCTCTGGATTTGTTTTTTTACTCATGGCAAAAAAACCTGTAAAAAAATTAGCATCTCTTCCGCAAATGCTACATTTTTCTGAGTTTGACAGGGTTTTTGATAATTTTAGAAGAGATTTGGAAAAATCTTTTTTTTCTTTTCCAAGAATAGATTTTCCATCTTTCCCAAAATTCCAAGAATCCACATGTGATGTAATTGACGAGGGCAATCAATTCCGTGTAAAAATGAATGTTCCTGGTGTTACAAAAAAAGACATTGTTCTAAATGTGTCTGATAATGTCATGGAGATTCATGCAGAACACAAAGAAGAATCTGAAGAAAAGAAAAAAAACTATCTTAGAAAAGAACGTAGTGAAGTATCTTATGATCGAGTTCTTCCACTGCCTGAAAAAATACTTCAGGGAAAAGTTACATCAAAATTAATTGATGGTGTGTTGGAAATTACTCTGCCAAAATCAAAACCAACACCAATTCAGAAAAAAAGATCAATAAAGGTTCAATAACCTTTTTTAATTTTTTACAGACGGTATGAAGAAATGATACGACATATTTGTTTATGTCAAAATGAATCACAGTAATGATTGATGATAATCTAAAAAACCCCCGAACAAAACAAGCAACAGAAATTAAAAAACTACCAAATAAGTTAGTCTTTCAAGAATATCGATGACACCGTCAGAAATTGTAAATAATATTATGTCCAGGGATCTGCATCTTCGTCCCATGTCTCAACTCCTTTGGATGTGGCATTCAATGACTTGCTTTTTTTAATCTCATCCAAAAGACATTCGTCTGAACAATGGGTAGCTTTGGGGTTTTTCTTAATCCTTCCACATTTTTTACAAAATTTGTCCATAAGCAATCTTGTTTTTCACACATAAACTCTGTTTCTTGAAATTCATAGTTGAAAATCACTTCAAACAAGGCCTTTTGCGCCTAATCTGATTCAATTTTAAATATCATATGAACAAATGGTTGTATGGATGTTTCAACTGTAAAAAGAAAACCTCACATTCACAACAAAGAAAAAACTAAAACTGTTACATTCAGATTACCTGAAAAACTACTTGAAGAACTGGAAACTGAGGCAATGCAAAGAGAAATATCCCAAAATGTTTTGGCAAAACAAATTCTTGAAAAATTTATTCAATGGGATAGATTTTCAGATAAAATTGGAATGATTCCGGTCCCAAAAGGAATCTTAACATCGCTTGGCATTGATCTCGATAGCAAGGATGTAAACATGATAGTAGATGTTCTAAAGCCCATCATCAAAGATAATGTGATGTTTATGAAGGGAAAATATGATTTGAAGCGTTGTATTGAAACACTAGAAGACTATATGCGTGCATCAGGTATGAAATCCGATCACCGAGTAGAAGGATCACTACATCATTTTATTATTCAACATGGACTTGGAATGAACTGGTCATTGCTAACTGAACAACTTTTAAAAGAAATATTTCATGAGTTTCTGCCAAATCAAAATGTGAAAGCGCAAACCACGGAAACTACTGTGATTGTTACCATCTCATTAGGGGCTGACTTTAATGAGCACGAATATTAGAAAAATAATCTAGTTGAGGATTAACTCAACTTCTGTCTTGCCATTGTTAAATGAACTTTGAATTCCCTTGACTTTGCTTTTGTACATAAACAGTCTTTTTCCTTCATCTGTAATCATTCCTGATATTGCAACTAGTTTGTTGTCATGAAGACTCTGCATTCTTCTATACACTGTACTCATTGGGATACTAGTCTCAGCAGTGATTTCAATTGCTGATTTTGGGGTATGCATGATGGATTCAAGAATTGCTCTGCAATACTTGTCTGATAAAATTTCAAGTATGCTGTCTTTTTTTTCTACTTCTTCAATTTTGAAGGTTTGTTGTAATGTTTGCATGAATATGGTTATTCAGAATTTGATATAATGACTTAGTACACACTGTCTTACAATGTATTCTGGATGAAATTTGTTATTTTTTCAAATGATGAAAAATTAGCATAATTTAGAGCGTTGATTGGCCATTTTACGTCCTAAAAATGCTAGAATTGGTCACCACCAATCCACTTCCAAATAATGTAAGCCATTGACAATATTTCGTATATTCTTCCTCAAACCAAGCATATGAAATTATTTTCTGCACCCATCTTTGAAAATCACACACTTTGATTATATTGCACACTATTCAAGCAAAACCATGGTTAATCAGTATATTTGGATCGCAATTGTAATTGGTGTTTTCTTTGCAGGAATTGGTGTGAGTTATACTCATTTTACAAATATCTATAATCCAATGCCCATGAAATTTCAAAATCAAGATCTATTCGACCAAATGTTGTCTAATAACCTAGAGATGTCGCAACATTGGATGGATTCAGAAATGACGAATCAAAAAATGATGAATGATCCGCAGATGATGAATCAATGGATGAATACCATGATGAATGATACACATATGAGAGATCAAATGATGAAAATGATGATGCAGAATCAAGGCATGATGAATCACATGATGAGTAATCAAGACATGATGAACATGATAAATGATAATATGATGATGGGAAATACCATGATGGGTTCAGGAAATACGGGAGGAATGATAATGGGAAATATGACTGGTATGATGGATAGTATGTATCAACATAATTCTATGCATGACATGATGATGACTGGAATAAGTGATCCTGTGATGAAACAACAAGTAATTGATGAAATGGACAAACATCATTTAGAAATGAAAATTTTACTTGAACACGCAATTGATGATCCTCTGTTAAAACAACAACTTTTAGAAAAAATTGAAAAACACATACAATCATCAAATTCATAATTGTAATGCGTTTTAAGGATAAATTAAATATGATTGATCAAAATAATATCAAAAAATTTGAAGTTACTTCTGATGAATTATATGATTTACTCCAAAAGAAAGAATCACTATTGTTGTTTGATTTGAGATTACAAGAAACTTACAATGCAGGACACATCAATGGAGCCGTACATGCTGTTTGTGATGTTAGAACTAAAGATACGATAATGCCTAAAATCCCAAAAAATATCAAACTAATTCTCATCGATGATGATGGAATCATGTCTGAAGAAACTACAAAGATGATGCGCTCATTTGGATTAGATGCACACTATCTTCAAGGTGGGATGAAAAGTTGGCACAAAGAAGTAATTGAGGGAAATCCAACTGCTACAATAAAACCTGATGATCTCTGGAAAAAATTACAAAACCCAAAGCTGTTTTTATTGGATGTTAGAGACGCTGATGAATTTTCTGATTTTAAAATCCCTGGCAGTGTGAATATTTCACTCAAAGATTTGTTCAAACCTGAAAACATATCTAAAATTCCCAAAGACAAGGAAATTGTAACAGTTTGTCCGCATGGAAATAGAGCCATGGTTGCAACCTTTGCACTAGCAAGAAATGGAATTAAATCCAACGTTCTTGAGGGAGGTCTTGCAGGTTGGAGTCAAGTACTTAATGCAGTAAAAGTTGCAGAAAATCCAACAGTAATTCAAGTGGAAAAAGTTGGCAAAGGATGTCTCTCACATATTGTAATTTCTGGAGATGAGGCAATAGTAATTGATCCACTTTATCCTCCAGAAAAATATCTGGAAATTGCAAAACAAGAGAATGTAAAAATTACTAAAATAATTGACACGCATCAACATGCAGATCATGTATCTGCAGCACCAGAATTAGCAAATATGTCTGGATCTTTGGTGTATGAGAGCAATCTTGAGGTGTGGGATAGAACATCTAATTTTTTGGATGATGGACAAATAATGACGTTTGGTACATCAAAGATTCGTGTAATTCATACTCCCGGTCATACTCCTGGAAGTCTGTCCTATGTGGTAAATGAAAAATATGTTTTCACTGGAGACATTCTGTTCATTGAAAGTATTGGAAGACCTGATCTTAGGGACAATGCCGAAGAATTTGCAGAGCAACTTTATAATTCACTGCATAGCAAGCTGTTGAATCTTCCTTTAGATACAATAGTTTTTCCAACACATCATGGAATATTTGTAATTCCTGAGAATAGAGTTTATTCGACCACAATAGAAAAGGCAAAAAAACATAATGTGTTAACTCTGTCAAAAGAAGAGTTTGTAAAACAAGTAGTCAGTGTTACAGTACCTAGACCCATGAACTATCAAAAAATAATCCAGATAAACAAAGGATCAATGCCTTTAGTTAAAACTGACATTCCTGATTTGGAATTGGGACCAAACAGATGTAGTATTACTGGGGAGTAAACTCACATACTTGATCTTATGTGCTGAATTCTGCAAGTTTTGCATTGACTGGTGTATTTCTTATCTGTAGTTTTCTTGAAATTATTTAAGAATTAGGTCAAAAACGAAAATTAGTGGTAGCTTTCAACTTTAACAATCATATGCAATTTAAAAATAGGAATCAATGTTATTTTATTTGTGGTTTCAAATGATAAAGCCTTGATAATTATTGCAATTGTGGTGGGTGTTGGGGCTCTGGCAGGAATGATAGGCTTAATTGGTCAAGGAAATATCAGACATGTTGAAATTTTCTGGGCTGAAAAAGTAGAACAAACTGTTGCTTTTGAAGATGTTAATGGAATGGTTCAACTTCGAGGATTGGCAGGTATATCTGGTGAACCAAACCCTCATCTAATAACTAGAACTTCATTTGCATATGTCTTAACTGTCATCAATAATGGTGACACACATCATAGATTATACATTGAAGGATTGGAAGTTCAAACAGATTTGTTAGAACCTGGAGCCAGAGACACTATTACAATATATCCTACAAAAGAAGGTCTTTACAAATACTATGATAAGCGACAATATCTTGAACATTTAGGATTTGTAGAAGTAGTGACTGTAGTTCCCAGTGATGAATTTACAGGAATTTTTCGTGATTTAATTTAAAATCAACGTTGACAATCGCTTAACTTGTTTTTATTAACGGTATTTTTATCATTTACATGAAACAAATTCTTCTTGGAATCACATTACTTTCACTTTTGATAACTGTGTATGATTCTGAGCATGTTTATGCAGAGCATGTTTTCAAAGATGTGGAAGCATATGCACAATATCTTGATATTTCTCAATTAGAATCTGAAAAAGTCGCTTTTACTTTTGATGACAAATCCTATGATGTTTACTATGGATATCATGGAAGTCTTGATGCTATGGGTTCTGATGATGTTTTTCCAACATTGTCTTCTATGAATGTAAATGAAGAAAGAAAATCTATTGAAATCCTTATGGATGATGTTCCTGAAAAAACAGATTTTTGGATACGAATCCCAGAAAATGTACTTTATGCCGAAGGTGAAAAATTCGTAGTTTTAGTTGATGACATAGATACTAGATATGATCTGATGAAATTTCCAAATGACTATGTACTTGGATTCATTATTGATGAAAAAACAAAAAATATTGAAATAATTGGGACTGAAGTTATTCCTGAATTTGGCATGTTTACGATATTGTTGTTGAGTGTTTCGATGATTGGATTGATATTTTTCACGCGAAAATTATCATTTGTAAATAATTGGAGTGGTTCTAAGTGATAGACATGTCTTCAAATAACAAGACAAATCAAGAAAAATGTCAATCCATACTAGAATTGCCTGAGATAAGATTTGTGGGATTTTTAGACTATATGGGGAACCTCATTGTAGGTGATTTCAAACCTGGATTGTCTCCTTTAAAAGATGAATATGAAAGAAAAAAGATGTTTGTAGAGGCAGTTTTGAGAATCCGAACTAGGCAAGACTTTGATGATAATTTAGGTCCAGTTGAATATGCTGCTGCCAGAAGAAAAAATGTTGTAACCATGACAATTCCGTTTCCGGATAAAATCCTCTTCATATCTGCAGAACCTGCCGTAGATATTGATATCCTTGCAAGAAAAGTTTTGAGTTTGTTTTAGTTGTTGCAAAAATGAACAAAATAATCAATTTTAAAAAAATTATTGAGAAGTTATGACTGAATACAATTATCTTTCCTCATTAAAGAATAAAGAATTTTTAATTCTAGAAAAACTATGTGATGACTCCCTTTCATTAGATTCTAAAGAAAAACTCCAAACAGAATTAGAAGAAGTTAGAACAGAAATCAAAAAATTAGGATGATCTCTGAAAAATTCTTCAAATGTTCCGTTGTTCATTTTCATTTGTGGTAATTGTCTTGCATTTTTTATATCTAGTTGAGTTGACAAAATTATGAAATGTGCATTAGATTATAAAAATACACCAAGAACAATAAAATATGAATCCACTATTGCTGATGTCTTAAAAAAAATAATTGATGAAAAAAAGAGTAGGCTTTTAGTAACAGAAAATGGTAAAATCACAGGCATTGTTACTGAAAAAGATTTAGGTGTCTTTCTTCTAACCGATAACACTGAAAGAAAACTCGATGAGATTCCATTGTCTACAATTTTCAAAAAAATAATTTCTGTTGATGAACATACAAGCATGATCGAATGTGCTGAAACAATGCTGACAAAATCAATTGGTTCATTGGTCATACAATCAGGGAATGAAGTTGTTGGAATCTTAACAAAAACTGATCTTGTGAGATATTACACAAAAACACACCCTGATGAAAAGATAGTTGGAGAGTACATGTCTCCATACTATGCATGGCAATACTCTGACACTCCTCTGTACAAAGTGGTTCTAAAAATGATTGATGAAAAGATATCTCGTGTAATACTTCGAAATCATGATGAAGTGCCTGTAGGAATCATTACGTTTCGAGATTTATTTGAACTGGCATTAAAGCAAGGAAACTATGAAGATGTTCTTGACAATACTGATCCTGTAATATCTGTGATATTTCCTAGAAAAGGATTCATTTCTGAATCTGGGTTTGGTGGCAGTGTAAAGGTTGATGATGTCATGAGTAAAGATATTGTTTCTGTAAATTATGATGATGATTTGGCAAAAACAGGAAAATTGTTTTTAGATAAAAACATCAATGGTGCAGGAGTTTTATCTAGACATGGTAATGTCGTTGGAATAATCAGCAAGACGGACATTGTAAAAGCTGTAGCGTTTTTAAAATAAAACAATAGTAGAATAAAATTGAAAGATAATATTTTCACCAAACGTACCATTCTTCTATTACTTACTGGCATTGGATTAGTTTTGTTTTGGAGAGGTATATGGGAAGTCTCAGCAAAATTCTTCTCTGAAGATCTGAGTTTGATTGCAGGGTTGAGTATTTTGATTTTTGTTGCAATATATGAGAGACGGCAGATTTTCCTCTTTTTTGGAAGTGGACATTGATTTAGTCATTAAGAATAGTCACTTATTTTAAATAATCTGGATGTGTTTTCATTATGTGTATAATACAATTCTTGTCCCTCATGCAGGAACTGTGGCAGGAGATGAGGCATTAAAGCACGCAATTTACGCTGCAAGAGATTCTTCCAAACTAATTATTTTACATATTGTAGAAGCAATACAATATCCACCATCGTTTTCTTCATCTGAACGAGAAAATATGTTAAAATCTATTGATGACGCAAATGAGGAAATTAAAAAAGACATGGAGGAAAAAATGAAAAAATATGCTCAACAGTATACAAAAAATAACATTGAATCTAAAGTGGTTGTTGGAGATGCAGCTGAAATTATTTTAGATGTGGTGGAAAAAGAAAAAGTAGATCTGATTGTAATTGCAAAACGAAGAAAACTCAAAGGTGTCAAAAAACTACTTTCTTTAGGTAGCGTTTCAAGAAAGATTGTGGAAAATACATCTTGCCCTGTGCTGTTAATTGATGCTGAACAGAAATGAGTATGATATTTGAACTAGGCTTTTCAAATAATATATCTTGCGTTTTAATGAAAACTTATTCGTGATTTACATCAATCATTTTTCTGAAATACTCTGTATTCACCAATAATTGAATTACATTTGTGACAAGTGTATTGACCTCTCTCTATCAAAGTCAACCCATCTGCAACTGCTTCGTTTGGTTGCTCTTCGATTTGAATTTGAGTAGGACCCTCAAACTCAGAGTTACACTGTTTACAAAAATATTTTAGCATTTTTGTAGTATCTAGTTTTTCAAGTGATGATAAAAAATGCTTATCCATATTTGGAACAAGTTTTGATTTGGCTACTTGCTCGTCATTTAGCTCTGCGTTAACCCATCCTCCTGACCCTGCTAGTTGAATCTCTGTCATTCATTTTGGTGTCTTATTTGGTACTAAAATACTGTTTGATGATTAAATCTCAAAAGTCTGTTTATTTCCACCACGGAAAAAAAGTCAGTCTCCTTCACTATGGAGACTCTTGAAATGCATTAACTAGTTTATGTGAGCATTGGGCTCTTCCAGCTAACACCGCGAGATGTCTCTGACTCAATGAATATACTAAGACTATGTTTTTGTTAAAAAACCTGAGCCAAAAATAATTACTTTTAGGTTAAATTTCTAAACGTCCGATCAGATTATTTTTTATTGTTTTAAAATGAATTTGATTTTAAAACAAGAAAAAGCTTCATAATTCGGCAATATTCGTCATTTTTGAGGAAATCAGAGAGAACCCGTTGGAATAATCATCAGCACAAGTCTTCAATAGTTCAAGTAAATAACACTTTGAATTTAACCAGTAGATTCTTATCTAAAAATTTTAGAAAAAATTCATGGCCAAGATTAAACAACACTCCCCTGTCTTATTCTTTTATAATAATTCAAAAAAATGGCTAACAAAAATCTCAAAAAAAGAATCTTTTCACACTCATCTTGGTGTAATAAAACACTCTGATGCTATTGGCAAGGAGTATGGTTCTAAATTAGTTACAAACAAGGACAAGTATGTCTATCTTCTTGAACCAACAATGTATGACTATGTGATGAAAATACAACATGGCACACAAATTGTGTATCCTAAAGACATTGGTTACATCATTACAAGAGCTGGAATTGGTGATGGACAAAAAATTTTAGAAATTGGAACTGGTAGTGGCTCATTGACTTCTTTTATTGCAAGCATTGTAAAACCACGTGGCCATGTTTACACTTTTGATGTTGATGAAAATTTTATGAAAATCGCTGAAAAGAATATACGAAAAGCTGGCGTTTCAAAATATGTTACACAGCATAATTTGGATTTAAAGACTGCAAAAAAAATGCCTCTAGAAGATATGGATGTTGCATTAATTGATTTAGGAGATCCATGGGTTGTAATTCCGCAAGTACGACAAATGCTAAAAGGTAGCGGATGTGTGTTTGCTATCTGTCCTACAATGAACCAATTAGAGAAGTTGACTATGGCCTTAGTTGAAAACGAGTTTACTGATATTGAATCTACTGAACACATTATCCGAACCATAGAAGCTAGAGAAGGAAAAACTAGACATTCTTTCATGGGAATAGGACACACAACGTATCTGTGTTTTGCAAGAAAAGCATTTTTCGATAGAGAATCAAGACAATCATCAGAAGAGCCAACTGTTTCTGAATCCGATAAGAAAGTATCTAAGGTAAAAAAAGCAATAACTATCAAAAAATCCAGCAAAAAAACCTCCTAGACATCATCAAAACAAGATTTATTCATCTAATTTTTAGAGTAATATGCATGGTAAGAAAAAACCTAACCTTATCTATTGTTAAAAAATTCATTCCTACACGTAAAGCCAAATCTCGCAAAGGAGATAATGGTGTTGTTTTAGTTGTTGGCGGAAGCTACATTTACCATGGAGCCCCAATACTGTCTTCCATTGCTGCATTGAAGTGCGGTACTGATCTAGTCTACACGTCTGTTCCAAAAATCAACGTTACTCCAACACGTGCTATTTCTCCAAATTTGATAGTGATACCTTTAGTTGATCAAAAATTAACTTTGGGTGCTGTGAATAAACTACTTGGTGCTCTTCCGCGTAATTTACAATCTGCAACAATTGGAATGGGTCTTGCAATACAAGAAAAAAACTCTCTGCTACATTTTGTAAAATCTTTACTTGATAGGGATGTGAGGCTGTCTCTGGATGCAAGTGCATTAATTCCTGACGTCCTTCCTCTCTTAGCAAACAAAAATGTGGTAGTAACTCCACACGCTGGAGAATTTAAGAGATTATTTGGAGAATCCCCTTCAAATTCAAAAAACGAACGAATCAAGATTGTAGAAAATAAAGCAAAAGAATTTGGAATAACTGTTTTACTAAAAGGTGCAATGGATGTGATTTCTAATGGTTCTGCCACATATCTTTATGAGAAAACAATTCCAGCAATGACTGTTGGTGGAACTGGAGACGTTCTATCTGGTTTAGTTGCAGGTTTGTTATCCAAGAACAGAAATGCTTTGGAATCTGCTGCTGCTGCAACATTTATCAATGGCTTGGCAGGTAAGGCTGCACAAAAAAAATTAGGATTACACATGACTTCCATGGATCTTTTAAATGAAATTCCTAGCGCTATGAAACCATTTGATAAAATTGTGTGATGGATATGAATCACATAAAGTACATTGATGGGAATATGAGTGGTCTTATATCCGATCTCCAATTATTAATTCGCCAACCAAGTGTTTCTGCAAAAAATGAAGGCATTGAGGAATGTGCAAAATTAGTTTCAAAACTATTACAGAAATCTGGAATAAAATCCGAAGTTTTACAATTAAAGAAAAATGTCGCACCCATTGTTTATGGAGAAATAAAATCAAAGAAAAATCCATCAAAAACTTTGATGTTTTACAATCATTATGATGTGCAGCCTGCCGAGCCTTTTGATTTGTGGGATGATCCCCCATTTAGTGGCATTAGAAAGGGAAACAAGATTTTTGGACGTGGTTCATCTGATGACAAAGGCGAATTAATCACACGAATCAAGGCTGTTGAGGCGTGTCTTAAGACAACTGGCGATGTGCCATGTAACATCAAATTTGTAATTGAAGGTGAAGAAGAAACTGGCAGTGCTCATATTGAAGACTATTTGAAAAAATACAAAAAGAAATTTTCTTGCGATGGGGTCATATGGGAATTTGGATACGTTGACTCTAAAAACAGACCTATCATTGGTCTAGGGATGAAAGGATTACTGTTTGTCGAATTATCCGTTAAAGAGTCCATTAGAGACGCGCATTCCAGCTTGGCTGTACTGATAAAAAACCCTGCATGGAGACTAATTGATGCAATTAAAACTCTGAGAGATCCTGATGGGAAAATTCTCATAAAAGATTGGTACAAAGAGGTCACTCCTTTATCAAAAAATGATCTAGAAATAATTCAAAAAGAACCATTTGATGAAACTGTGTTCAAAAAAGAATTTGGAATCAAATCTTTTGTAGGTGATAAAACAGGGATGGATGCAAAAAAAGCCCTAGTTGGAGACGCCACTTGTAATATTGCAGGATTTGTTTCTGGATACACAGGTGACGGGGCAAAAACCGTTCTTCCTGGTGAGGCATTGGTAAAGATTGATTTCAGATTGGTTCCAAAAATGGATCCAAAAAAACAGGCATTGCGATTAAAGACACATCTAAAATCAAAAGGCTTCTCTGATGTCCACATCAAGGTTTTTCATGGTGAGGCAGCTGCTCGAACTAATTCTTCGGATCCTTTTGTATCTCATGTAAAAAATGCCGCAGACAAATCTTTTGGAAAATCAATTCTAAATGTTTCAAATGCTGGAACTGGCCCTATGTATCCATTTGTTGAAATTCTAAAAGCTCCATGTATCTCTATTGGGAGCACATACATGTTTTCTCGAATTCATTCTCCAAATGAGTTTGCCCGAATTGACTTGTTAAAGAAAACAACAAAGTGCATGTGTCTGATTATGGATAATTTTGGAATTTCTTAGTGAAGACACCTTGGCAATCTTTTGATAATTTGAGCTAGAGATATTCTTCCAGGACCAACTATCATGATTACTATTGCGGATACAAGTAAAATTAAATCAATTTCTATTCCTCCTTTTCCAGTTATGCTTTGTGCTCCTTTGACTAGGAAAATTGCTCCTAACATAATTATGGAAATCATTGATGCAGATAATCTGCTGAGTATTCCGATGATTATCAAAATACCTGGAACTAATTCAGCTAACGCGATTGGAATTTGTAACTCTGCAGGAAGGCCCATGCTCGGTAAATTATTAGCAAATCCAGGATCTAACTTTGATGTTCCGTGAAGTATAAAGATCACACCCAGTGCTGATCTTAATCCGATAAACACTACATCATTTAGAATCTTATCTCTAATCTCAGCAGTAGTCAATGCGTTGAACTATGATTTTTAGTATAATTATCTTGCTCATATATTACACGTAAAATGTAGAAAGCCCTTTATTATGCGGCAAAATTATTTGAATTATGTCAATGTATATGCCAGGAGCTACTGCTGTTGGAATTACTTTTGATGGAGGCATAGTTTTGGCTAGCGAAAAAAGGATCGCGTTTGGAAATTTTCTTGTAAGTAAATCTACAAAGAAAACATTCCCTATCACTAACAAAGTTGGTGCAACTTGCGCTGGTCTTGTAGCAGACATGCAGATTCTCACTTTACAAATTGCAGCTCTTGCAAAAATTAGAAAAATGGATCTAAAAAGAGATGTTCCACCAAATACGGTTGCTAAAATGATGTCAAACATGATGTATGAACGAAGATACTTTCCATTATTGACACAAGTAATTGTAGGTGGCGTAGTTGACAAACCAATAATGTATACCCTTGATCCTTTGGGTTCAGTTCTACCTGACGAATATGCTGCAGTGGGAACAGGGGCTGAGATGGCATTAGGTGTGTTAGATCCTCAATTCAAACCAAACATGTCTAAAGATGAGGCAATTGACTTAGCAAAACGTGCAGTTCGTTCAGCAGCACTTAGAGATTCAGCAAGTGGTGATGGATTGGATATCCTTGTGATTACCAAAGACGGCACTGAAGAATTTACAGAATCTATCAAGTAACTTTACATCTTAATTCTAGAATTATCTTTTAGTCGTAAATTGTTTTACCTGTTTCCCAGAATCTATCTGATATGTAATGCATATTTTTTAGAACTTCGCCTTTCTCCATACTTTCCAATTCTGAACTAGAAACCAATGCTTTACCGATTGCCAGAAATTTGTGCTGAGATTCTTCAACTATACACACAAGCTTGTCTTTTTCAAACTCTGTGAATGATTTTATTCCAGGCCTCATTAGATTTGCACCCTTGCACATGAATTTGACTGCACCCATATCCACTGTAACTGATGGGAATCTCTTCAAAGTTTCTGTTTCTGATAAAAATGGAATGTACTCATCATTGATTTTTAATATTTTCATTCCGTTACCTGTGATAATTTGTGCATCATCTAAAATTTGATGTACTTTGACATTTTTTATTTTAGGAAATTCAATCCCCCATTTTTCTGAAACTGTTTTTAGCAATGAAGTTGTTTCGCTTTTTGAAATTAAATTAGATTTCAATTTCTTGCAATCTCTTGTCTGATGTCTAACAAGTCTCTTAGAATAGAACTGGCAGTTTCCATTCCTCCTGCACCTTTTCCAATAATTGTTTGTGTGCCTGAATGCTCTGATGTAAATGCAATTGCATTTAGAGTTCCATTAACACATAGTGGATCGTCATTTGATATTTCTTTTGGTCCTACCACAAGTTCCTTATTGCATGAAGCAATTAATTTTATTGCACAATTGTTTTTAGATGCTTTTTTGATATCTTCTACTGTGACCTTTCGTATTCCTGTACAGTTGATGTCTGGTAATGTTACCTTCATACCCATTACCCAATTTGCAAGAATGACTAGTTTTGCTGCAGCATCTAATCCATCCAAGTCCAAAGATTCATCAGCTTCCACATATCCTTTTTCTTTTGCATCTTTTAATGCCTCATCAAACGATAGTCCTGTTGCCATGTTTGTTAAAATATAATTCGTTGTACCATTTAGTATTCCTGCAAACGATGTAATTCTCTCCCCTCTTAGACTGTTTTTAGCATAATCGAGAATTGGTGTTCCTCCACCAACAGTGCCACTAAATTTAAACATGACTTGATTATATGTAGCAAGTTCCAACAATGATGGAAAAGCCAGAGCTAATGGACCTTTGTTTACTGAAATCACATGCATGCCTTTTTTCATGGCCATGATGATGTGGGTCATTCCTGGTTCAGCATCTTTATAATTGCTGGCTGTTGTTTCAATGAGAACATCTGCTTCAATATTTTTGAGCATGTCTGTTCCTGACATTGAATTTTTTGTATTGGCATAGTTTTTCACAGTTCCAAATTTTTTCTTTACTTCTACAAGTTTGTTAAAATTTAACCCTGATTGATCTACTGCACTTCCTTTGCTATCAAACACTCCTACCACTCTTGGTTTTAATCCATACTTTGCATATAGATCATCTGCTCTAGAATCAAATAATTTGACTAAGCTTTGTCCCACTACTCCAAAACCACATAATATTATCCTCAAATCGTTTCATTCCTTTTTGTTGTCTGACTGTGGTTCATTTTATTCCTCTTGATTTTCTTATCATTAATTGTGTTTTATTAATAATTTTTGAATGTTGTTTCACAAAAATCACACTAACTTTATTTTGTGACTAGATTCAGTCATCAGAGTCTTTTTCATGTTGCAGTGAGATGGAATTAATACAATATCTTTGGTTTGTAGGTTTTGGGCCGTCATCAAACACATGACCTAGGTGTGCTCCACATTTGTTGCAATTAACTTCTGTACGAACCATCCCATAATCCGTATCTGAAACATATTCAATTTTGTCTTCTGATATTGGTTTCCAAAAACTAGGCCAACCTGAACCTGAATCAAACTTTGTGTCTGATGAAAAAAGTTCTTCCCTACAGCAAGTACATTTGAAAACTCCTTCAAGTTTACTATTGTTGTATTTTCCAGAAAATGGTGGTTCTGTTCCATGATTTATGCAAATCTCATATTGATCTGGTGTGAGTTGCTTTTTCCATTCTTGAGGTGTTTTTACTATTTTTTCCGTCATGATGTATTATGTTTCTCCAAATATTAGAATATTGTTTATTTTTTAAGATTCTTTCTCTTTTCTTCTGTTCTTTTTTCAGACTCGAATCTTTCCAAATCATATTCCTTCATATCTACATATTTCATAATTTTACTAAGATTTGGATGTACTTTGTTTATTTGTTTGAACATTTGCTGTGCTACTCTCCTGTAATCTATGTGTCCTTGAGGAACTGTACGCAATTCTATTAGATGACATGCTTCCCTTAGATTAAATTTCATAAAATATTGATAGTTGTATCCAAAGTTAACAACGTACTGTGCTTGTTCTGGAAACTTTTTTCTCATAACACCGAATGTTTCTCTAGTTTTGTCCATGCACTCTTTGAATTCTTTCTCTATTCCTAAAATTTTAATTTCATTTGGTATGCTGTATCCATGATCAGTTGTGAGTAATTGTCTTTCTAATGTCAATGCTCTGTGTCTGTGAAAGTCTCTAAACATTCCAAAATTATTGCATAAATCAAACGTGTAATAGACATTTTCAAATGCTCTTGATGGTCTATGACGTCTGTTAGTTCTAATTTTTACAAACTCGCTTATGATTTTATTTTTCTTTTCTTTTGGCATTTTTTTTATGCATTTTAAAATGTCTTGATATGATGTACTTGGTGATTGCTCATATATTATACCAGTAATGATTTTATCAATCGCATAGTTTTCTGATTCATAATCTACAAGTTTAGTAACTGTGCCTTTTTTTGGATTTGGTTTGATCTCTTTTAGAGTTATTTTTTTGGATGTGTTTTTAACATCTTTGAGATATTTTTGAAATGCTTTACCGTATTTGTCATCCGCTCTTCTAACAAATGACTTGATTGTTGTGTCAAGCTCTTTTTTGATTTTTGAGGCTAAATCTTGCTCTTCTTTTAGTTCTGATGAGCCTAAAACTGTTAAAAGATATTCAAATGCACGTCCGTTACCAGTAATTCCAACATTTGTTAATGTTGATGCTGGCAATAATCCTCTTAGGATATCAAGAGCTTTTGCTTTGGTTGATCCTTTGTAAATCATATTTGCTGATTTTATGTCTGCATCATTTTTTAATTTGGAAAATAATTTTTCTTTTCCGTCTGTTGAATCTTTGAAACTGTATTTCTCGATTGGATACTTTTCTCTTACATAGTTTATCATCGGTTCAATGTTTTTTGAATAAACATCAAATGAAAAATTACAACTTTCTTCATACATGTCGGCAAAACGAGATTTTGAAATTTCATCATCTCTGTAGAATCTATATTTTCCATTTTCTTTTTTATTCCATGCAACATATCTTGATGATTTTTCTAAATAAGATAATCCAATTCGTCTGTCTTCGATTTTTTTCACTGCAATGTTTGACAATCCTTCTATTGCAATCTGTGCTTCTCCTAATTCTGCAACAGAATCATCCCCGTATTCTAAAAGTACTCTATTGTAAAATTCCTCCCCTCTGTTTTTGTTTTTTAAAAATTCGTCAAGAAAAATACGTCTCATGCTTTTGTCAGTTCTGCTGTATCTTGACATCAACGCACCACGATCAACTTGTCTTGGAGTAATTATTGCAAATACATTTTCTTCTGTGTTTGAAAAGTGTTCTGATAGAATTTTTCTTTCCTTAGATGAAAATTCTGACAATACTATTGTGCTCTTTCTCAATTATTAATAGTCTATTTCTTTTTTCCAATCTGTATTAGATCGGGGCCCTTATCCCTGTTTTTATCTTGACCTTTAGATTGCCATCTTAACAATACTTCTTTGAAAGATGCTGCATCTGCTTCATTTTCCGTATACATCAATGTTGTAACCCAAAAACCGTTTTTGGCAGTTTTTCCTCCAACTGAATTCATCCAAAAATCACTTGGTAAATTCTCCATGGCTTTGTTGTTTGGATCTTTTGTTGCCTCCATCCATCTACTTGCCACAAAATTCAATATTTGTTCAAGTTCTTCTTTTTGAATCATGAGCCTGTTATTTTGTCTCTAAATTTTAAAATTACTACAAAACGTAGAATTTTAGTTTGTGAATTTAATCTTACTAAAACTAATAACATTACTTACACTTTGTCGGTTATACAAATCTCTTAACTATCTCACATGACACACGACGATATCGAAATTATCGGTAAAAATGTCAAAGACATGTACGGAACGTTCATGGGTAAAGTCGTAGGAACAATAACTGATATCGATGGTAGCATACAATCTGTCGGTATTGATTGCGGTTCTCAGGGATTACAGCAAATCCAATATGAGCAACTCGTAGTCCAAGGTGAAATTGTTATATTCATTCCAAAATGGCGACTTGACTCACAAAGACTCATTCGTGAAAAGCAATTAACTCTACGCCGTCTGAAGGCATTGATTGATATTGTTTCAGAAAATGATGACATGAAAACTGATGCAGAAATCATTCATGAAAAATACAAGTCAAAACTTGCATCATTAGATGAAACAGAAAGTGAAATCAAAGCTATTCTTGAGACACGTTTAACAGAGTTAGATGAACAAATGAAGTCTGCAAAAATGTTATCATTTGATGCAAAAGTACAATACAAGAGCAACGAGATCTCCGAATCCACATTTGAGACTGTGAAATCATGCACAACTGAGGTAATTGAGCATGTAACTCACGAAACAGCAGAAATCGCAAATGTGAAAAGAAGAATCGCTGATCTTGAATCAGAAATGCATGAAATGACTACCCCTTCAACACAAGAATCTGCCGCTACATATCTGGAGACTCCTGAACAACAACTAGTTCAGACAATACTTCCAGAAGCCCCAACACAACCAATAGAGACACATTCAGAACCAATATCAGCTGAGACTCAATTTACGCCAAAATACTCAACTGAATCTGAAGTTACATTTGCCTTTCCAGAACCACCCAAACAGGTGACACCAGCAACTTCAAAAGACGACAACGACAACGATTGGCTTGCAAGAATGGAAGCACAATAATTTTTTTAATTTATTTTTTTAACATTTAGAAAGATCTAAGTTCATACACTTTTTGTTGTCTGAAATTTATTCTATAGGTCTTGGAAATACTGATGACACTGTGAGAAAAAAGGCAGATGTTGATTTTGTGTCTTTTTGGGATGAGCAGGCAAGAAATTTGTCGTGGTTCTCTAGATGGGAAAAAACACTTGATTGGAAGCCACCTTTTGCTAAATGGTTCGTT
>PFRJ01000094.1:48962-51889 GCA_002788515.1 Nitrosopumilales archaeon CG_4_9_14_0_2_um_filter_34_16
ATGCCTCGTATAATGCTCTTGACATTCACCAATCCTCAAAATCTGGCAAATCAGCCATTTTATGGGAGGGAGAAAACGGTGAATCAAGAAATATTACCTATGGTGAGATGTTCACACAAGTTCAGAAATTTGCAAATGTGCTCAAATCACTTGGTGTCAAAAAAGGAGATAGAGTTACAATTTATTTACCTATGGTTCCAGAATTGCCCGTTGCAATGTTAGCTTGTGCTAGAATCGGCGCTATACACACTGTAATCTTTTCTGGGTTTAGTGCAACATCGATTAAAGACAGAGTGACTGATTCAAATTCCAAAGTCATCATCACTGCTGATGGTGGATATCGACGTGGAAAAATCGTTCCGCTAAAAGATGTGATTGATGATGCAATAAGTGAATTGGATTTTGTTGAACATGTGGTAGTACTTGAGAGAACCAAAAATCAAATCTCAATGTCATCTAAAGACAAACTCTGGATCGAATTGATGAATGGCATGTCTGATACATGTCCTGCTGAGGAGTTATCAAGTGATCACCCTCTTTACATTTTGTATACCTCCGGAACTACTGGAAAACCAAAAGGTGTATTGCATGGTACAGGTGGATATCTGACACATCTGTATTCGACGTTTAAATGGGCATTTGACATTAAAAATTCTGATGTATTTTTCTGCACTGCAGATATTGGTTGGGTAACCGGACATAGTTATGTTGTTTATGCTCCATTACTTCATGGTGTAACTCAAGTGATGTATGAAGGCGCTCCTGATTTTCCGAATGCATCTAGAATGTGGGATATCTTACAAAAGTACAAAGTCACAATTTTTTACACAACTCCTACTGCTCTGAGAATGTTTATGAAATTTGGTGATGATGTTCCAAACTCATTTGATCTTTCAACACTGAGATTACTTGGAACTGTCGGTGAGCCAATCAATCCTGAAGTTTGGAAATGGTATTTCAAAACTATAGGGAAAGAAAAATGTCCAATTATTGATACTTGGTGGCAGACGGAAACTGGCGGCATATTGATTTCATCTCTGCCTGGAATAGAGACGATTCCTCTCAAACCTGGGTCTGGAACTTTGCCCATTCCAGGCGTGAACATTGCAGTAGTTGATGAAAACGGTGATGATGTTCCTGTACACACCAAAGGCTATCTTGTAATTAAAAATCCTTGGCCTGGAATGCTTTTGACATTATGGGGTGATGATGAAAAATACAAGACTGTTTACTGGTCAAAATATGAAAATTATTACTATCCTGGAGATTACGCCCTAAAAGACGATGATAACTATATTTGGCTATTAGGACGTGCCGATGATGTTTTAAAAGTTGCAGGTCATAGAATTGGAACTGCCGAACTTGAAAGTTGCATGGTGTCACATCCAAGTGTTGCAGAATCTGCTGCATGTGGAATTCCTGATGATGTTAAAGGTGAGGTGATAATTGCATTTGTTGTTTTAAAACAAGGGGTGATAAATGATTCTGATGTTTTAGAAAAAGAATTGTCTGATAAAATACGAACTGACATTGGTGCGATTGCAACCCCTAAGCAAATCTATTTTGTTTCAAAATTGCCAAAAACTCGTAGTGGAAAAATAATGAGAAGATTACTAAAAGCAATTGGAAACAACGAAAAAATTGGTGATGTTAGTACGTTAGAAGATGCTGCTGCCGTAACTGAAGTCCAGCAAGTTTTTGACGAACTACAAAAATCAATTAATAAAAATCTTAAATAATTATTTTTTTAAATCATCTAACTTGATTTTTGATAGCATTTCAAACATTTCTTTTAATCCGTTATACTCTGATTTTGAATTACCATCAAACTGATCATATTCTTTTTCTCTAATTTCATTTAATCTTTTAATTGATTCTTTGAAAAATTCCTCATATTCTTTTATTTTTTCATCTGACATCTGTGCCAAATCAAAAATGACAGTATTGCTCCCAAGCAGATTTTTATTTTCATCGTATAGACTGGTTGCTTGCAATAGTCCTGAAAATATTTCACCGTCTTGTTTTTTGAATGTAATTTTTCTATCTGTCACTTTGCCTGTGTCAAACCATGTTTTCAGTGAATTATTCATGTCTTCCCAAGAGTCTTTAGGCACATGTTCAAAGATTGACTTGCCAATAATCTCTGATTTGGCATACCCTAATTTTGCTGCATAAGTTGAATTACAGTCTAAAATTATGCCTATAGAGTTGATCCTTCTCCACATGACTGGTGCATCTTTGAGCGTTTTTCTTGCTTCTGTTTGAGACATTTTTTAAAATTAGTTTGACTAGTTATTAAACTGAAATATTTTCAAAACCTCTGGTTGGGTTGGAAAATTTACATAAATTATTTCACAGTTTGATTTTTCTTTGAATTCTTGACATCTTCGTTTTTCTGATATGACAACCTTTATTGATTAATCTCAGATAATATCTGTGCATCAATTTTACATTATTTTTGAATGATGAATATGCAGTATCAATTGAGTGCAAGTTATTCTCAAAAATTATCATACTTGTAGCAAAAATGCATAAAATAGACACAGAAACAATACCCAAAAATATAGGAAAATCAATTTTCATATCTGAAGTGGTTTTTGGTTAAGAGATTCACAGTGTTCTAATCTTTACTTTTGTTGATAGTGTTTACTGTAATATTAGAGATTCAATAATTGTATACTGTAAGATTATTTTGGAATTAGTAAATTATGCTGGAACTGATAGTTTTTGTAATTTGTTATAATGTGTTCTCAAAAAATCCCTAATCCTTCTGTCTTCATTTTTGTCAATTGGTGCTCCATTTGCAAGAATACTGAGATATTTTAAATCCGATTCTAGCCTATGTAATGATGTCTTTATTCCTTCTTCATACTTCATCCTCAAAAATTCAATCATGTTTTCCTCAATATGTAAAATCTCGTTTTCCA
>PFRJ01000022.1 GCA_002788515.1 Nitrosopumilales archaeon CG_4_9_14_0_2_um_filter_34_16
ACTGAAGAAAAAGTTATTGAACAAAAAGCACTTAAAGCATTAAATGAGATAAAAGCAGGAGCTGACTTTATTGTAGTTGCACATAGAGAAGAAGAACAAAATTCTGGAAAAGCAAAATATGAAGAATTTACTTTAATTCCACAAGAAAGTATTAAAGAGGATATTAGAAAAGTAATTGTTGATCTAAATACTAATGAACTTTTAGAAACTTTAGTGAAAACAGGTGGATTATATAAAATTAATGAACAGGGAGAGGCTATTGAAGAAACTGGATTAACTATAGTAAAACTCTTAAATAAGAAGAATGATAAATATAGTTTTCAAATGCTAACTTATTCAACTGTTCCAGATCCATGGATAGAAACAGGACTAAATGAGAATCATCTTTTAAGTGCAGAAGTTCAATTAGATTTATTCTATGAACCATACATTTACATTGAATTCGATACAGAAGGATCTAAATTATTTGAAGATATTACAGAAAGAAATATTGGAAAACCATTAGCGATTTTTATTGATGACGAATTAATCTCTGCTCCTAATGTTAATGAAAAAATAACTGGAGGTGCAGCAGTAATTATGGGACAATTCACAGAAGAAGAAGCAAATAAGCTTGCGGCAAGATTAAATGAAGCTGCTAAGGCTAATATGAATTAAATAAAATTTTAAAAAAAAGTATTATGAAAAAAATAATTCTTATATTGGCTGTTTGTTTAGGGCTTTCCTCTCTTAATCTATCAGTTTATGCTGATACTAGTGTATTTTATGAAAGTGGTAATCATTATTCCTTTAATTTGCCTTATGGGTGGCAAGAAATCCCTATTCCTGTTATAGAAGAATACCGCACCGCATTAAGTGAAGAGCTGGGCATGGAGGAAGTTCCTGAATATAGTGGTGGATTTTATTTAATTACGAATGATTATTTTGAATATCCCTACATTCTTATACAGGAATTTGATCGTGATTATATTTCATTTGAGGAGTTTAGGGATTTATATAAAAGTCAGGGGTATAGGCTTGAAGATGTAGAAGTACTTAAAGAACTTGAGAGTAAGCAACTTTTTTCTAATATTGAAATAGGAGAAGCTTTATTTGACAACGAAAAATATGAGGTTTTTGCCACTTTTGAAATGGATACTCCTGGTGGAACAATGAAAGCATTGGGCTCTATTTTTTTTGGAAGAGAAATGATAACACATGTATTCTTTTATTCGGCTAAAGAGGATTACGAAAAGTATCTTCCTATATTTCAAACTGTAATTGCATCTTTCAGTTATGATAGTGGTTATGAATATCAAACTGACAAACATAGTAGTGAATCGGATAAAAGTGAGCTTGATGTAATATATAAAAGACAGTGGTGGGAATCTGATTGGTTTTATGACTTTATTGTTGCGGGAAGTGCTGGTCTTATTATCGTTTTATTATTAGGAATTATGAACTTTCTAAAAAAGAAGAAATAATCTCATAAGTTATGAAAAATCAATTTAGGATAACAATGAAAAATAAAAGCGATGAAGAATTATTAAAAGTACTTAATTCAAAGGAAGGGGAATACCGAACTGAAGCTGTAGAAGCTGCAAAAGAGGAAGTAAAACATAGAGGGATCAAAGAGAGACCAGTGGAGATCAAAGAAAAAACCTTATTCTCCCCAGATAAGAAGCAAGACGCTTTAGTAATGATAAAATGTGAACAATGTAAACATGAAGGTGAACCAGTTAAATGGAGTACAAGGACAGGAATAGGTGTTTTGTACATACTTGTTGGTCTGATACCAGCACTTATTTTCTTTTTCAATACGAATCCTTATGTGTGCCCAAAATGTGAAAAAAGAGAATATTTGGTAAAAGTATTTAATGATAAAACAAAAGTGGGAATAGCAAGTAAATCAAAACAAGATTTTTTGCTGATTGCTATAGCTGTTCTTGCGGGATTGATTGCTCTAATAATTTATCGCTCCATTTAAAATATAAAAATTTTTTAGTTTCAAATTATTTAGTAGGAGACAAAACGGATTTTACAGATTTAAACCTTTCTGCAGATGGCGAAACATTATTTTTTGTAAATGATGATAAAATTTTATCAATATCACTTTAAGGCACACTGGGTCTAGAGAAATTCATTTATTTAAAGAATTACTTAAACTTGACTATACTTTTTCACTCTAAATGAGTATACTGTAAATGAATTTATTCTACGTTATTGATGAATATATAAATTTATAATATACTATATATACATGGAAGGACGTCCCAAAAAACAACTAGGAGAACTTATAAGACAAGTTGGTGAAGTTTTTACAGTTTCTGAAGCTTCGCAAGCATTGAATTTAACCACTACTGAAGCTGCAAAAAAAATGGCACGTTGGAAGAATCAAGGGTGGTTGACTCGAATAAAACGTGGTTTATATGCGGTTGTTCCTATTGACGCCATTACATCTGATAGAGTTTTAGCAGACACATGGGTTTTAGTTCCTATATTATTTGGAAAAGCTTATATTGGAGGGTGGACAGCTGCAGAATACTGGGATTTTACAGAACAACTTTTCAGAGATGTGTGTGTAATAACTCAGCAGGCTGTACCTAATAAGGCGCAAAAATTCCATAATGCTTCTTTTTTTCTTACTCATATTAAAAACGCAACCACTTTTGGCGCAAAGACTATTTGGAGACAAGAAAAGAAAATTCTAATATCAGATCCCCACAAAACAATTATAGACATGCTTTATGACCCCAGATTGGGAGGTGGGGGGCAACATGTAATCGATTGTTATAAAGAATACATAAAAAGTTCGCATTTTAATGCTGAAATTCTTGGTAATTATGCTGAAAAGTTAAATAATGGTGCAATCTTTAAAAGATTAGGATTTTTATGTGAGATAAAACTTGGAAAAGATCACTTATTAACAAGCCTTTGCAGATCGCATTTGACAAAAGGTAACGTATATTTTGACCCGCAAATTAAACAAGGCAGTCTAGTAACTCGCTGGAAACTCTTTATACCTGTAAATATGATTAACACAGAATGATCCCAAAACGAGAAATTTTAGAAATCGCGACAAATAGCAATTTAACAGCACATGTAGTTGAAAAAGACTATGTATTAGGATGGATAATATCGGGTATAAACCAACACAAGGATATAGGGAATACATGGATTTTTAAAGGGGGGACATGTCTGAAAAAATGTTGTTTTGAAACATATCGTTTTTCGGAAGATTTGGATTTTACATTACAAGACGAAAAGCATATCAATGAAGATTTTTTAAAAACTACATTTACCGAAATAAGCGAATGGATTTACGAAAAAGCGGGAATAGAAATCCCTGTTGATCGCATGATCTTTGATATTTACGAGAACCCAAGGGGCATATTATCTTGCCAAGGTCGTTTATTTTATAAGGGACCTCTTACCCCGCAGTCACCCAAAGCAATGCCACGTATTAAATTGGATCTCTCAAGAGATGAAGTTGTTGTTTTGCCACAAGTAACCACTTCCGTGCATCATATCTACTCAGATCTGCCAGAGGAAGGTTTTCAAATAAGCTGTTACTCTTATGAAGAAGTGTTTGCCGAAAAAATACGTGCCTTAGGTGAAAGATCACGCCCAAGAGATTTATATGATGTTATAAATTTTTATCGACGCC
>PFRJ01000126.1 GCA_002788515.1 Nitrosopumilales archaeon CG_4_9_14_0_2_um_filter_34_16
GAAGTAATGCAAGCATCAGGTACTGATGCTGTACATCCAGGATATGGTTTTCTTTCTGAAAATGATGATTTTGCACGCTTGTGTGAAAAAAATAAAATCACATTCATTGGCCCAACAGCTGATTCTATGAATCTCTGTGGTGATAAAATGAAATGCAAAGCAGCTATGCTCAAAGCCAAAGTCCCTACTGTACCTGGAAGTCCAGGATTAGTAACAGACGTTGATGATGCAGAAAAAATTGCTAACGAAATTGGTTATCCTGTAATGCTAAAGTCAGTTTATGGTGGCGGTGGCCGTGGAATTAGAATTGTTACAAATGACAAAGAGTTACGCGCTGGCTATGAATCTGTAACTGCCGAATCTATTTTAGCTGTAGGCAAATCTGCAATTCTAGTAGAAAAATTCCTTGAAAAAACAAGACACATTGAATATCAATTTGCAAGAGATATTCATGGTAACACTGTTCACATCTTTGAGAGAGAATGCTCAATCCAAAGACGTAATCAAAAATTAATTGAACAAACCCCTTCCCCGACAGTTGATGCAGAGACAAGGGAACGCGTTGGAGAATTAGTTCGTAATGCCGCAATTGCAGTTGATTATACTAATTTGGGCACTGCTGAATTCCTAAGAGCTGATAACGGAGAATTCTATTTTATTGAGATCAATGCAAGATTGCAAGTAGAACATCCAATTACAGAATTTGTATCTGGATTAGATTTAGTTAAATTACAACTAGATATTGCAAATGGAGAACCAATACCATTCAAACAAAGTGATCTAAAAATGAATGGTTATGCTATCGAATGTAGAATTAATGCTGAAGACACATTCTTAGACTTTGCACCTTCCACCGGACCTGTTCCAGATGTTACCATTCCTGTAGGACCTGGTGTTAGATGTGATACCTATCTTTATCCTGGATGTACCGTTTCTCCATTCTATGATTCTTTGATGGCTAAACTTGTTACCTGGGGACAAACATTTGAAGAATCTAGAACTAGAATGCTTGCAGCACTCAATGACTTTTACATTCAAGGTGTTGAAACGTCCATTCCTTTATACAAAACAATTCTAAGTTCTGAAGAATACAAAAACGGGGATCTTTCTACAGACTTTTTGAAACGCTATGACATGATTGAAAGATTAACTAAAGATCTCAAAAAAGAAAAAGAAGAAAAAAGTGAAGCCGCATTAGCTGCCGCAATAATTCATTCTGAATACTTTAAGAGCAGAGTACAAAATAACACTGCTAATAATTCAAATTGGAAATATAAACTGGATTGATGATTTATGGATTATAAAATACAAGATATTGAAAAATCATTTAACGGCAAGCTGATTGCAAATCTTGGAAACAATGATTATGTAATTAAAATCAATGACAATGAGCATAAATTAAAAATCATCACTGTGAATTCTAAAGGTATTGAATTTATTTTAGATCAAAAATATCACAAGGCAAAATATCTTGAACATACTACTAATGAAATGAATATTATAATTGACAATGTTCCTGTTGTAATTAATCTACATACTCATTTCAATGAAGTAGTTTACAAAAATACTGGCGGTGCTGCAACTGGTAATGCGCAATTAGCATTGAAAAGTCAAATTCCTGGAAAGGTCGTATCAATATCTGTTGCAGAAGGTGATTCTGTAAAGAAAGGAGATGTTGTTTGTACTTTGGAATCTATGAAAATGCAAGTATCTGTCAAAGCACATAAAGACGGAGTTGTAAAATTAATCAAAGTTAAAGAAACTGGAACAGTTGCCAAAGGTGACGTTATTGCAGAAATAGAATAAATTTTTCTATTTCAAGAAGTTTTTAATTTCATCATAGTTTGGTTCTTTTAATGGATCTTCTGAAATCCATTTGTAATCAATCTTTCCATCCTCATTAATAATAAAGACAGAACGCTTTGCGGCATTGTAATTTTTTATGTGAAGTAAATCTGGCATCAAAATTCCATAATCTCTGATTGTGTTGCTTGTATAATCTGCTAATAATGGAAAATTAAAGTTGTTTTTTTCAGCAAATGCCTTGTTTGCAAATGGACCATCGTTACTAATCGCAACTACTTTGGCACCAAGATCTGAAATTTCTTTCCAAGAATCTCTAAATGAACAAAGTTCTACTTCACATACTGGAGAGCTTGCTGCAACTATGAATGATAGTACTATTTTACCGCCTTTGAATTCATCCAAAGTCCTCAATTTCAGATCAGTATCTGGAAGTTCAAATCCTGGAGCAATATCGCCTATGTTCAATGACATGATCGCTTTTTACTGTTATCCTATTAAGTTCTTTTCAAAAACAATTTTTTTAAAAATTTGATCCCAAAAATGAAACATACCTTTTTATACAAAAATTGGAGTGAAAAGCTAAATTGGTCGGGGAATTAGCGGGCAATTACAGTACCGTTGTATTGATGTTTGGCTTTGCCGTAGTAGCTATGGCTCCAGCTTTAATTATATCAAGAATGATTTCTCCACGAAAAAGAAGCAATCCTGTAAAGTTTTTGCCAATGGAATGTGGTCAAGTTCCATCAGGAGAAGGAAGAACGCATTTCATGATGCAGTATTACCCGTACATTTTGATGTTTGTAGTGTTTGACGTTATGGCAATTTTCTTGTATGCATGGGGCAGTGCTCTTTTAGAAATTCCAAAGGTCGCAACTTTGCCAATGATGGGATTCTTGGCAATAATGTTTGGAGCAATGGCATTTGCATTGTATCAATCAGGGAGACGAAGAATATGGTAGTTTTTTATATAATTCGTATTTACGAGGGTAGGAGATAAGATTGCTTAAAGATTTAGTAACGCCAGAAAATGCAAATGTTTTCATCGGAAAGTTAGGAGATATTTTAGAAAAAGCAATTGATAAGCCATTGGGTTATGCCATTAATTGGGGTAGAATTTGGTCACTCTGGCCTGTTCACATTGAAACAGCTTGTTGCAGCGTAGAATTTGGCGCAGCATCTAGTCCTAGATATGATGTTGAAAGATTTGGTATCATTGAAGCGTTTGGATCACTTAGACAATGTGATCTTGTTGTAGTGCAAGGAACTATTACAAGAAAAATGGCACCACGTCTAAGATTAGTTTATGATCAAATGCCAGAACCAAAATATGTAATTGCCATGGGAGCTTGTGCAATCACTGGAGGTCTGTATTTTGATTCATACAATGTACTTCCAGGAATTGATGGAGTCATTCCAGTTGATGTCTATGTTCCAGGTTGCCCACCTAGACCTGAAACTCTTATCCAAGGATGTATGTTATTACAAGAAAAAATCAAGAGAATGAAGGCTAGGAAGTTTGTATAATGAGTGCTGAAACTGAAAATCCTCCTGCAGATGAAACCCCAGTAGAGTCTATGCCTCCACCGGCAGTAAAAAAGCCTGAAGAAAAACCTGTAGACTTACCTGCATTTGAAAAAAATATTTCTGATAAAATTGTTGAAAAATTTGGTGACAAAGTTGAGGTAGGTTTTGTAAAAGAAGATCGAGTTAGAATTAATGTTGGTAGAGAAAATGTCCATGATGTTGCTGAATTCATTCGTGATGGATTGAATTATGATCATGTTGAA
>PFRJ01000056.1 GCA_002788515.1 Nitrosopumilales archaeon CG_4_9_14_0_2_um_filter_34_16
AACCTGATATGAATAGACCATTTCTAATTAATTATTAATAATTGCACTCATTAATGACTTTCCACCAATCAGTGCTCCAATAGAAAGGCTAACGTTAGCTATCAAGTTAATTGCAAATGCTCCATAATGGTTGTGTTCAAGAAATGTGTTTGATTCAAGTGCAAGCCCAGACATTGTGGTAAGTGAACCACAGAATCCTATAGCAGTAAAAAGAGAATATTTTCCATCAAGATGCCATTGTTGAGACATTATAATAAAGGCACCAAGGATAAATGCTCCAAGTACATTAACTGCCAAAATATTGACAGGTATTGTATTGAAAAGTAAAGGAGATTCAATGACTTTGAATCTCAAATAGGCACCAAGTACAGAACCTGCTGCAAGAAAAACAAATTCTAAACCTTTCATCTATTCATTACGATTAAATGACATTATTAGTGCTATTGTAGGAACTTAGGTTCATTTACATCTATTTATTGCGATTAAGAAATACATGTCAATGGTTTTTATAGGTTCAATATTTTTCTCAGACTGAATGACGTTAAAGCTAAGATGTGAAGATTATGGTTTTGAATGTGATTACATTCTAGATGAAGAAAAAACTGTAGGTCTTATAGAGAAACTAAGAAATCATTTTGAAGAAGAACATGGAATTGATTATACTGTAGAAGCAGTTACTCAAATGATTACAAATCGTGGACATTCTTTAGAATCAATCAAGAAATAAAACTAAATTTATTCAAATAATCTTTCTTGAATAAATTATTTTAAAATATTACAAATCAATTGTATTAGTAAATATTTTTTCAAATAAAACATCTTTCATTTTATTTACCAATTCCATAATTACACGAATTTGTTCCATTGTTATTTCTTTAAGATTTTGAATAGAATCATTAAGTTCTGATATTTCAGCCTTGAGTCCTGATTTTTCATTTTTAAGAGATGATATTTGATTTTGAAGGTTATTGTTTTCTTGTTTCAGTTTGTTATTTTCATCAGTTAATCGTTGTACTTTATCTGAATCAGATTCTCCTGGAAAAGGATCAGGGGTTGGTGCAGGATCTGGCATTTTAATTGGTTCTGGTGCAGGACTTGGTTGAGGGATTTGTGGAGGTTCAGGTTCTTGTTCTGTTTCAAATGCTGAAATAATTTGGATAAAACTAAAAGAGAGCAATATTACTGCTATGCTAAAAATAAGACTTGTTTTCATCTATTTCCCAAATATACTAAGACAATTTTGTATATGAATATGATTACTTGCTAATAATTAAAAAGAGATTATTTGTAGAAATCAGGTTCTTGATCTCTTTTTTGTTTTGGAAGATCTTCCATAACAGCTTGAACTACCTCGTTGTGATTGTATGTTAAGTGTCTAAGAAACTTTGCTGATTCATCTGCTCTAGTTTTTTCGTCAGCAAATAGCATTTCAGGACTACTTAATTCATTCATCATGAGATTGCATTCTTTGCAAGGCTCAAAATCTAGATAGAGTTTCATAATTTTACCTCATTTTTCTTAGTATTTAGACTATTTTATGGATTGAATGAGAGGATCCTCTTTCTTTCTAGGCTTTACCTTATCAACTGCATCAAGAAGATCTTGTTGAGTAATTTTGATCTCTTTGACATTTTCAGATTTACCGCCAACATATCTTTTCAGAGCAGTAATGGCTGCTCTGTTTGCTACAGCAGCAATCTCTGCACCACTAAAGCCATCTGTTATCTCTACTAGTTTTGCAATATCTACATCACTTGCAAGTGGCTTCTTTTTGGTATGAATCTCAAAGATATGTTTTCTTCCCTTAACGTCAGGATTTGTAACTTTAATGATTCTATCAAATCTACCCGGTCTTAGTAGTGCTTCATCTACAATATCTAATCTATTTGTTGCTCCAATTATCAAAACATTATGCAATTCCTCTAATCCATCAATTTCAGTTAGAATTTGAGATACTACATTTTCTGTGACATGTGAGCCTGAATCTCCACTGCCTCTTCGTGGTACAAGTGCATCAACCTCATCTAAGAAGATTATACATGGTGCTGCTTGTCGTGCTTTTCTGAAAATTTCTCTTACTCCTTTCTCAGATTCACCAACCCATTTTGAGAGTAGTTCAGGACCTTTGATACTGATAAAGTTAGACTCCGTCATTTTAGCAAGTGCTTTTGCAATCAAAGTCTTTCCTGTACCAGGTGGACCGTGAAGTAAAATTCCCTTTGGACTTTCTATATCAACATAATCATATGCCACTTTGTATTTCAAAGGCCATTCAACTGCTTCTAAAAGCTCTTCTTTTAATTCATCCAAACCACCAACATCATCCCAACTAATATCTGGAATTTGGACTTGTACTTCTCGTAGCGCACTTGGTCTTACTTCTTTTAATGCATCAGTAAAATCTTCACTTGTAATTTTGATCTTTTGAAGAATCTCTGAGGAGATTTTTTCTTCATCAAGATCAATCTCAGGAAGAATTCTACGAAGAGCTCTCATTGCAGCTTCTTTGGCTAATACTTCTAGATCAGCTCCTACAAATCCATGTGTAATCTTTGAAATTTGTTTAAGATCTACTTTTTCTTCAATTGGCATACCACGTGTATGAATCGATAAAATATCAAATCTTCCTTCATTATCAGGAATTCCAATTTCAATCTCTCTGTCAAATCTGCCTGGTCTTCTAAGAGCAGGATCAATTGAGTCTGGTCTGTTAGTAGCTGCAATAACTACAACTTTTCCTCTAGACTTCATACCATCCATCAATGTTAGTAATTGAGAAACTATTCTCTTCTCAAGTTCGCCTGACACTTCATCTCTTTTTGGGGCAATAGAATCAATCTCATCAATGAAAATTATACTAGGTGCATTTTCTTCAGCTTGTGAAAAGATTTCCCTGATTCTTTCTTCACTTTCTCCATAGTGTTTACCCATAATTTCAGGACCACTAAGTGAGATAAAGTGAGCATTAGTTTCACCAGCTACTGCTTTTGCAAGTAATGTTTTTCCTGTACCAGGTGGACCGTATAATAAAACACCTTTTGGCGCATCTACACCTATTTTCTCAAATAATTCTGGATGTCTCATGGGTAATTCAACCATTTCACGGATTTTTAAAACCTCGCGCTTCAAACCTCCTAATTCATCATAAGTTACTCTAGGTACAGATGAATCAATTGCTTTTGTAATTGCACCAAGTTTGAAGATTGTCTCTTCAGTAACAATTACTGGTTTTGATGGTTTAGTATTAGTTACTACAAATTGAACTCGTCCACCCATCTGTGTGTTTAAAGAAATTGAATCTCCAGTAGTAAAGACATGATTAAGATAGTTGTAAGTCATGTATTCTTGTAATCCTTCGGCTGCAATCTTTTCTGTTGGAGACAAGACAATCTGTTCAGCATTTTCAGCTGCAACTGATTTTAATGAAATTTTGTCACCAATTCCAGCTCCAAT
>PFRJ01000082.1 GCA_002788515.1 Nitrosopumilales archaeon CG_4_9_14_0_2_um_filter_34_16
GCAAAAAAACGGTTGGTAAAATAAAACAAAATCTATTTTATGCATTTGCATATAACACAATACTCATACCAGTTGCAGGTGTTGGTTTGCTTTATCCCGCTTTGGCAGGTTTGGCAATGGCTGCAAGCTCAGTGTCAGTAACACTTAGTTCATTATCTTTGAAGCGGTGGAATCCTAGAAAAACAAGTGCAAAGAGTTCTAGATAATGCACAAGAAATTACAATTATTGTGAAAGAAATAGTATGGGTAAAAAGAGAACATCGATGTATTTCTCCTCCCACGACTCCTCCAAATATGAGAACTATGTCTCCTACTAATCATAGATTTGTTATTTTAGAAGGACCATGGGAATTTAAAATGATTATATGATGGACAAAAAAACTCTCTTTTCATATCCTAGAACAACTATGTGAAGACTAACTATTCCTAGATTGGAATTTCCTTTTAAAATAGTGCAGAATCTGAATGTGTACTGATTATTTTGATTCTACAAAAATTATATCTACCAAATCGCCGTTACTGCGTTTTGTAATGGTGTCTCTAGATGCATTGTGATAGTTTTGAAGATGTGCCTTTCTGGTCTTGATTCCATAATTTCTACATAATCTGCAAAAATATGTGACTTGTCGCTCTGTACGTGGTTTTGCCTGATATTCAACTATATCAAGAATTGGTTCTTGCATCACATATCACAAGCACAAGAAATAATATTTTAATGTTGTCATAAATATGACAATATGTAAAGAAACACTTAGAGAAGTAAAGACGTTAGACACTTGAAGTGCATTCAGACTAGATGAAAATTTCCTTGAGTGGGGTTCACATTCCACACACTCAAAGACTTTGCTTCCGCAGAAAACTCGATAACATACATGCCTCCAAGTTGTTAAAAAAGATTCCTCAGTATTGATTTGAGATTTTTATTGAGCAAGATAAGACTGAAGAAAAGATGAGATCAAAAAGTCTAACATTAACAATAATTTTAGCAATTAGCATCACATCACTGTTACCACAAATTCATGCAGAATCATCAGTGTCCATAATAATGGAACAAACAACATACACCTATTGTGAAAAGTTATTCTACATAATTGAAGTTTCAGAAGTTACCGGAGAGCCAGCAATTATTCACATAAGAGATGAGACAGGCAAAGGAAGTAGTGCAATACCAATTCAGATAACATCATTACAAAATCCAATTCCATCATTGGTCGCATTTCAAGCAGACATATTTCCACTTGGAAAATATTTCATAGATGTGGAATATTCTGGAGTAAGCGATACTGCAGAATTTGAGTTGATTGAATCTGATTCTATTTGCATACCAGAATTAATTAAACCGATAATGGCAAATTGGATTTCAGGAAAAATTTCCGATTGGTTTCTAATTGACGCATTTCAGAAATATGTTGATGATCAATTAATTCATGTGCCATTTGAAATTGATGCAAACAATGTATATGATGTAGACATACCAGAATGGGTAAAAAACATAGGGTATTGGTGGATAGAAGGAGCCATATCAGATGACAATTTTTCTAAAGCAATGAATTATCTGTTAGATAAAAACATCATAGGATTTCCAGCACCAACTGAAAATGAAATATGAATAAACATTCAATCATAACAGTTGTTGCAATAATAGTAATTGTCATTCCATTTGCATATTCCGGACTGAGTATTTTAGGAGCACAACAATTAGAGTATAGATGGAGCAATCCAGGAGACTTTTCTTTTTTTACAATGTCTAATCACGGCGAGATAGAATTTTGTAATTCAATTCCATTTTGGACAAGCTTTCAGAAATTAGATATCACCATATTTTACAATGAAGAAAATCTTGGCTCATTTGCAGTAAATTCAGTTACAATAAATCCACTCTCTTCAACAATTCAGAAAGGCACATTCTCATCAAAGGAAATTTCGTCTGCACAGCATATTTTCATGACGTTGGATTTTGAGTTTGATGGAGGAGACATCAGATTAGATCCTAACAAACTCATAACAGTCATACAGATAGACACACCGATTATAGGAGTAATACCATATTCGTCTACAACTCAGATATCAGGATTTGATTTAGACACAATAATGAATTCAGAAGATCTAACTTGTGATTAGCTACTCTTGCTTGCCTTAGACATTATTGCTAAAACAAGTCCAACAGTTCCAGCAATGATAAAAGCTGCAACAACTCCAAAAATCATTTCTTTACCAATTCCTTTGAAAGAATATTCAGACTTTGGTAGCGGTGTTGATTCAACAACACATTCTCCATCCTGAAGAATGGTTCCAGGACCACATCGCTCATCTAACACGCATTCTCCATCCTGAAGAATGGTTCCAGGACCACATTGAGTTAGTACTTTTTGATCCGTATCTGTTGTGTCAGAGTCACTAGTATCTACTACAACATCATCTTCAGTGTCAGTTGTTGTATCATCTTCAGGTAAAGTTGTTGTGTCATCTTCGGTATCAGTTGTGGTGTCATCTTCGGTATCAGTTGTGGTGTCATCTTCGGTATCAGAAACTACAGATGCACCAAATACAGAACCAATAATTTCTAGTTCTTCAGTACCTGTAGGCAATTCAATACTTAGAGTTCTGCTTTGAGCAGTGGTTGCAGTTTCTGAAAAAGTTGGCTCGTCACCATCAGCTAAAATAATAAAATCTTCATCCAATCCATCAAAAGTAGAATCAAAGAAAGAACGATCAAAAGTAATATCTAAAACACCAGTAGAATCAGTTACATCCACTGTAAAAATCAGAGATATAAAATCAGTGTCGGCTTCAATACCAGAAACAGTCATTCCGGTGGCAGTATAATCAACATTGTATGAAGTTCCAGCAACATCTACAGGAATTGTTTCAGCATAAACTAGAGCAAAGGAGATCATAGTAAACATGATTAATCCAATTGAAATTTTTAACATTGAATTTACACTAGGTAATTTACTAAGTTTTTCAGAGTACAATTCCTTTACAGCTAAATTATTCATTACGATATGATAACCTCTGAATTGACGTTAAAAATGAAGAGATGACAATAAATCACGTAAAAGTCAAGCTTTTTTACTTATTTTAAAGTTGGTACAGAAATAACACTAGATAACGCCGCGTAGAATCTGAATAATCTTCTCAGCAATCACATTTGCAGCTAATGATTGCGCCTCTTTTGTTTGAGCACCAATATGAGGTGTAAGGATAACATTGTCTAGTTCTGCTAGTTTGTGTCTGATGGCAGGTTCTTTTTCAAACACATCCAAAGCAGCACCGCCCAGAGTGCCGTTTTTTAATGCATTGTAAAGAGCATCTTCATCAATAACTCCGCCTCTAGACGTGTTGATAATTTTTGCAGTCTTTTTCATGGTAGACATTTTTTCAGCATCCAAAAGATGGTAAGTAGAATCCAAAAGTGGGACATGGATTGAAACATAATCAGAACTTTGTAAAAGAGTATTTAGATCAGCCTTCAT
>PFRJ01000096.1 GCA_002788515.1 Nitrosopumilales archaeon CG_4_9_14_0_2_um_filter_34_16
ATACAGTAAATCAACTGGATGTCCATCATAGTATGAGCCATCTAATTCTGAAAATAAGAAAAATATATCAGAAATATTGGAAATAATAAATCCAAATAAAATCAACATCCAAGGAAAATTAGCTGTTCTTTTTGTGAGATATAATATTCCCACCATGGCAGGAACTACTTGAATTGATGATAATACAGGATATGCAAGAGCAATTGCTGTTGAAAATGCATCCTCACCTTCCATGTCATCATATGCTGCCAAAATAGGTGGTACCAAAAATGAAAACGATAATCCGATTGCAAACAACCAGGCTTTTTTATTGATTGATTTTAGAACTGGTTGTAGTGAAATAAGCAAAAATACGATCATAAATGGATATGCACCTATATAGAAAATGTCAGCTTCTGATGGGAATGGTTCACCTTCCCATATGTGATCATACATTTGCCAAATTTGCTCAGCTATAAACCAAAATGCTGCACCGATTGAAAAAAGAAAAAATGCTTTTGCTTGAAAGTGTTTTTGTTTGCGCAATTTTACTGTAAGAATGGTAGCATATGCAGTTAAGACACCAGGAATGATTGCGTATGTAGGAATAGATATCCACATGAACTGCTCATCATCAAGAAACGGTCTTAGTTGGTAAAGTACAGTAAATCCAATTAAAACTCCAATGAGTATAACTAAAACGCGTTTATTATCATTTAGTTGTTGATTAATCAAGTTAGGTTCAGTCATGTTTTGATCATCTTAATTTCATAAATTTTGACAGATATACGTTTTCAGGTAATGGCAATTGCATTTTATCTTAAAAGTATTGACAAAATTAATAGTTAATTTATCATCTGTAATAATTAGAACTTACGTAGACTTTAATAGTAAAGTATGAGTGTATTATATTGGGCATGGGAAAAACAGTACTAGTTGTAGAAGATGATTTAGATTTAATTGGGATTTACAGAGAAATTTTAGAATTATATGACTTTGATGTGAAAACTGCAGTAAATGGTAAGGAAGGAGTTGAGAAATTTATAGAGTGCAAACCATCTTTAGTAATTATGGATGGAGATATGCCAATACTTGATGGTTATCAAGCATTCAAACAGATTAAAGAAACAGACAAAGACGCAAATGTTGTAATTGTTACAGGATTTTCAGAGTTTGAGCCAAAAAATGTAGAGGCAATCAAACAAGGACTGATCAAAGTAATTTCAAAACCATTAGGTGTTGACGAATTGATTGCTTTGGCAAAAAAATATTCTGAGATCAGCGTATAATATAGATTATTTAGTAAAATTTCATGAAAACGGGTCTAGTGGGATTCGGACCCACGACAACCGGATTAAGAGTCCGGTGCGCTACCTGGCTGCGCCATAGACCCAACACAAACGATAAGCCTAGAGTTATTATTAATCTTAAGATTTTAAAATAAATGAAAATTTAGTTTTGTGCTTTAGCTTCAATTTCATTGTACTTTTCAATAATTGCAGTAAGTGCAGTTGAAACTGGAACGTCATTCATCTTTTTCTTTTCAGCTAAAAGTTTTTGGTATGCATCTAGTGTGATGTACACTGGAATTGAACCGTTTCCTTCTAGTAATCCTCTAACGTTGTATAGAGCAGTTTCCATTCCTTTCTCAGCAGATTTTGCGAACTTTGCTTTATCCAAAATTGCTCCTAGTGGACCAAATGGCATTTCATAGTCTACTGACATTGTCACTCTGGTGAGATTATTGCCTAGTGCTTTGAATTCATTTGTGATTTGCCATTTTTTGAATGGACCTTCAATCTGTTTTGCGCTGATTTTCTCATTTCTAATGAATTCAGTCGTCTCACAATCCCACTCTAAACGTTTACCGCTAAAGTCACCGATAATTCTAAAGGTTGTACCAACACCCATTCCTTCTTTAATATCCATAGGAACTACTGTCATGCCTACTGTATCGTTTTTGATTTGGTCAGAAACGTGTTCTGGTCTTGCAAAGTAGGTAAAAACACTATCTACAGGTGTTTTAATGTCGATTGATTTTGTAACGAGGGTCAACGATTGGGTTTCTTGCCAATAAGGATTTAAAGGTTTTGAAGATTTCCCACATAAATTAACTTACAATATATTCATCGAATCTTAATCATGTTTTGATGAAGAAAATGCGATCATTTTTTCTGATCTTTGTTTTGATTTTTTCGTTTTATTCAGGACTTGATTCGGTGTATGCGCATTCTATGTTTAACTCTGCTGAGCAGTTTTACGGAGGGTACAGGGTTCAGGTAGCTACAACACCAGAGTTTCCACAAATTGATGAACCATCCCAATTTTTGTTAAGAGTCACTGACGAGGATTATGTAGAGGTGGACAGATTCACTATGGGAATCAGAGTGTTCTATAATGATCAGCAAGTAGATGCAATTATTCCCACATCTGTAGAGAGCGGACATTGGGATTTTGATTATGTTTGGAGAAATACAGGAAACCATATTGTAAAGATTGATTTGTATGACATGCCAGGAACAGATGGAATTCTAACTTATACGTTTAACATGGGAACACAAAGCCCATTTGGGATAGTATTCATTGGTGCAATTACTACAGGTGCTTTTGTATTTTTGGGTGTCATGTTGTACATCTATGTACCTAGAATTTCTAAAAAATCTAAGTAGTTATTGGTTTAGAAGATTTTGAAATTCTAAATGCAAATAATACAGTCAACAGTACCATAGCAAATAACCATATTCCAATTCCCAGATGAATTGCAACTAGTACCGCATGAAGTTTTGTATCAATTACTAATGCACCAAGGGTAATTTGTGTAACTACTAGTGCAGATGCAAGTGAACTTGTAATTTTTATTTTCAAGTCAGCATTTTTGTTAATTAGACTGGCAATCATTGTTGCAATTATTAACATTCCAGTTGTTGCCGCAACTAATCTATGAGTCCATTCAATAAAATATTCTTCAGAAGGCATTACACCATTTGGACATAATGGCCATTCAGGACAAGTCAGTCCAAGCCCAGCAGCTGAAATGTATCCTCCAATGAACATTAGAGAGTACAGAACAATCAACGCCGTTAACGCAAGATATTGAATTGCCAAAACTTCTCAATTCTAGTTTACGGTTATGATACCAGTCATCCAAGGATGAACCATGCAGTAATATGGATATTCACCAGGTTCATCAAGAGTTACAGAGAATGTACCACCTGCCATAAACAGACTACTATCAAAGATTCCATCAGGGGCTCCTGGTAATCCACTTGTTACAGTGTGAGCTGCAGAGTCATCATTTGACCAAATAATTTCTTCACCTGCCGAAACTGAGACACTAAATGGGATATAGCATGAATTTGTTTCATCACATCCAGGTACGCCAGATCCTTCTGGTATAGAAATTACTCCATCATATTCAACTGGTGCTGCTTCAACAACTGGTTCTGGTGTGGTTACTTCTTTAACTGGTTCTGGTGTTGCTTCAACAACTGGTTCTGGTG
>PFRJ01000034.1 GCA_002788515.1 Nitrosopumilales archaeon CG_4_9_14_0_2_um_filter_34_16
GTTACGATTGTGGTTTGTTAGATAGTGCTACAAAAGAAGGTGTCAGTACCTATACTCCAAAAAAAGGAGATCATTTGTAATGCCTCCATATTATTTTGACATAGAAACCACAGGATTAGATCCTCAAAATGATCAGATAATCACAATACAGTATCAAAAAATCGGTTTAGCATCAGGCAGAGTAGAAGGTCCCTTAATCATGTTAAAGTCTTGGAAAGATCCTAAAGGAGAACAAGGGATTATTGAAAAAATCATTCCAATAATCATGTCATCAAACCCATTTGCATTTGTTCCTATAGGAAACAATCTTAATTTTGAATTTAATTTTCTTGCAAATAAAATTAATCAGTACAGGAATTTAGAAATTAATTCAGGTTATTTCCATAATCGCCCACATATTGATCTAAAACCAATAATGATATTACTTAATGGTGGAAGATTCAAGGGATATCATCTAATTCTTAACAAAGCAGGTTCAGGTGCAATGGTACCAAAGTGGTACAAAAACAAGGAATATGAAAAGATTATGGAGTATGTTTTAGACGAAACATTATGCTTTACATCATTTTATACTAAACTAAATCATTTGGTGTTTAACGAGGAACTAAAACAAATAGCATTCAAACCAAATAGGAGGATTGATGATTTTGTCTAATCAGAACTACGATGTAAGAAATGAATACATATTGAAATTATCATTTTCGCAAATGCGAGATATTATCAAATCTGAGGCTAAAATTGAGCAAATTATAGCAAAAAATGTCACAAAAAACTCAAGGAGGGATTTTTATGATTAACAAAAATCAAAAATTTACTTTTCAACACAATATAGTCAAAGGAAAACTTGCAGAAGAAATTGCTAAACAAGATTACATAGAACACGGATTTGAAATCCAAGAAACTGGGATCGGTAGTGATTTTATTGTCAGAAAAAAGAACAATGGTATAAACTACGAGGAATATGTAGATGTTAAATCAGGTAATGCCAAACTAACAAAAAAACAAAAGATTACCCGTAATCTATTGAAAAAAAACAATATCGCTTATTCAATTTACAGAGTTACAGATAATTATTTAGAATTCCAAATTAAAAATAATCCAGAATTACAACAACTGTGTTTTGATATTGGTTATGATATTTCCCAATTTACAGGAATTTTTATGATACAGGATCCTACTACTTGTCCTAATTGTAAATTAGGTGCAAGTGGAATAAAAAATATTCTAACAAATTTTGGGCTACGGAATATGGGTGATGGTTCAGTTAGGGTTCAATCATGGTGCAGAAACTGTAGAAATTATTCAAGGAGGGGAAACAAATGAGATGTAAACTGTGTAATCTACCTCATAGAAACACATCAAGATATCAATCATGGATCGAGTATCAAATATGTCGTACATGTTACTTTGTTTTAGACATATTTTCCTGGAATTCAAATAATTTGAGTGAGTATTGGGAGGAAAATCATGCTCAGTGATTTAATGCCAAATATTTCTAGACATTTTTTGTATTCTATTTTAGAACATAATCAAGCAAGTGGAATGGCAATAATTGATACAATAATAGAATCAAAACCTGAAGATGTTGGAGAATTTTTATTTTCGCTTGGAAATTGTATTGCAACATATTTTTTCCAATTAGAGACAGGTTTGGAAGGATATAACGACATTAGAATTCAAGCATTAAAAGATCTAAAAAATATGTCTTTAGAAGAAGATTTGGAGAGTGTAGATTGAATCAAATACCTTCAATCTTATGGAAATGTGAAGATCATATTTTTAATGAAGTCTATTCAAAAATAGATACAATTAGGAGGGGATGTGCACATTGAAAGATTTTCCAAAAAAGTTAGATGCAGCTTGTAGCATTTGTGGTGAAGAATTCAAATGTGATTTCAGACATATTGCTGAACCAAAATGTAACAAGTGTTTGAAAACAAAAATTACTCCTACAGTACTAAAAGAAGCTGTTACGGAATACAAGAAAGAAAGTAACGCGGATGGTTCTACAACATACAATATTCCAATAGAAATTAAATCAGAACAACAAGTTATGGGGGCATTAGCTGGAAATGCATCAGAAGCACAGAAGATGGGCGCCCCATGGATGTTAACAGAATTTGTTGAGAATGGTAGTGATGCAATTAAACATAATAGAAAATCAATTAGTGATAATGGAAATAATTTTTCAGGAGTAGGTAAAATAATTCTTGAGATAGATGAAAAAAAATTAGAAGTTAGAGTTATCGACAACGGAACAGGAATTATAGATCCATTATGGATAATTCAGCATCCATTTCAAAGTATGAAAAAAAATGTAGATTATTTGATCGGAAATTTTGGAAGAGGGTTAACTGGATTTCGAGGATTATGTCAGAATTTAGAATACATCACACTTAGAACAAAGGTTTCTGAAAATGAAACCAACAATATTGGTAATACAGGTAAATGTGTTAAGGTGTCATTTGATCAACAAGCTAAAGGTCAATACACTGCCATAGATGAGAAAGAGTTTAGACGATATTCAAAGAACATGACAGGAACAGTTGCAATTCTGAAAAATTGGATTCCCAGTCAATGGGAAAAACTACGAAGAAATAAACACAGTGTGGTTACTAGAATGCAATTACATTTTGGACATGCTACAGAACCAGATAATTTTGAATTAATAGTTAGAACAATATCTGACAAGGGATCAGATGAAGAAAAAATTACAAAACCAGATTTTTCAACTTTACAACCATTATTTATTAAAAATATACCTACTCATAATTTCCTAGCAAAAACATCGCCTGGAGAAATAAATTTTGTTTTATACAAAACCACTCCTGATGATAGACGAACTTTCAAAGAACCATATCTACTAATTCAAAAGCGTCCATTACAAGATTCCAAAGTACGTGAATTAGAAGATTTCAAAGATTCTGATGTATGGTCATCAAAATATCTGACTGGATACATTGAGTGCGACTATCTTCATCCAAATCAGTTAAGAAATGCCATAGATCCTGATGAAAATGAACGTGTATTCATAGATGCCATGAGAGCAGCAACAGAAGATATTCAAAAAGAATTAGAAGATTACATTAAAGCTTTAACCGTGAAAGGCAGAGATGATGAATTTAAAGAAATTAAAGATACTTTTCAAGAATATCTTCAAAAAATGAAAATTCCATTCAATAAAACTGCCTTTAAAATATCAGGAAAATTAACCCAAGGAAAAGCTAGTGGTAAAACTAGTTTTGATGGAAGATTATCAGATAAAGAAGGAGGTATCAATCAAGGATTAATTGCTGAAGACGGAGTAGATATGGCAATAATCTCAAAACACATAGAAAAACGTCCAATAACGCCAGGTGTTGGATCGGTTACACCAATACCAGTAGTTATTAAAAATCCAGTTTCAAAAAACGGTGTTATTCCAACAAAAGATGGTAAATCTCAAAAAATTGTTTATGTCAA
>PFRJ01000088.1 GCA_002788515.1 Nitrosopumilales archaeon CG_4_9_14_0_2_um_filter_34_16
AGAATCTGACATCCCTACACATGAAGCCGAAGAGATTGAAGAATTATACGTAGATCTTTGGGCAGCATATGATGCAAGAGCAGACCCATCACAAGTTGAAACACTTGCAGGTGGAATCATTCATGAGATAGACGAAATCTTGGGTGAAGAATCTGAAGAAGCCAATCTTCTAGAGTATGTGGAAAACATCAAAGTGCTATTAGAACAGACAAAGCAAGAATATGCAAAGGGAGACACTGACTTGGCACTAAGTCTTGCAACCAAAGCATATTTGGATAACTTTGAATTCCTTGAAGGACCTCTAATTGAGTTGGATCAAAAAGAACTCATGGAAGAAGTTGAAATCATGTTGCGAGAAGAACTTCGAACTATGATCAAAAACGGCGAATCAAGTTCCAAAGTCAATGCTCAAGTAGATGCAATTCTTGAAAAAATGGATACTATTGGTACAGTTGTTCCAGAATTTGGTACAATTGCAATGATGATACTATCTATTGCAATCATAAGTGTAATTGCTATCACTGCAAAATCTAGAATCAGTCTAAGAGTTTAGACTACTCTTTTCTATTTTTATTTACTAGTATTAAACACGCGTATCTTCTGTCGTATTATAAAAAAATAAAAATTTCTATCACTTTGACAAAATTGATAGAATTGGCATTGCATCCCATTGATACATTTCATATGTTAGAATTCCAGAGCAAATGTTTTCATATTTTTTAAAAAATTCTTTTGCTTCTTGTTCGGTTGCCTCAAAAACTGCCATTGATGACACTTGATTATCAAATGCACCAGACCACATGATTTTCCCTTGTGATTGCCACTCATCCACAAGAGACGAAATTTGTGGAGTAATCATTTCAAGATCAGATGATTTTGTTTCCTTTTGTATGCTGCTTACCAACACCCAAGGCTTTGTTTCGTGACTCATGTTTTTGATCAAGTATTTCTCATATTAAACATGATGATTGATTTCTTTTTTTGTTCTATGCATATGAAATTAAATTCAAATATTTTTGAGTCTACTATCGTAGAATATGAAAATGTAATTTCAGACATCTATAATACTTTCATAGTTTTAGTAATGTTGGTCTTGCATGTTAGGTCTATCATACCTTTACAAGCCATACAAGATCAAAGTCATTGGAAAAATTGGAATTACAATAGTCTTCATACGTCCCGACCAAGGAAGTATTTCTATTGGCATCTTCTGGTCAACGCCAATTTTCCAATGATTTATTTTTTCAGTATGTTTATGTCATGGTTCACAAAATGGAATCAAAATTTTAATCAGTCACTTTGACTTTTTTTTACTTTTTTGAACCAATATTTTCTTTATTCGAGAAATTGTAGGATAACTGTATCCACGTCGTCTATAATTTGCAATCATCATCTTCCAGTTCTTTAATCTCCATTGAGCTTGCTCACTAGTTACAGAGTGAACTTCTTTTTGGATTATGCTTTTACGCCCCACTTTCAGAGTACCAGCATCTTTTGCAGACCATCGATTTTTTGCAAACTTTAAACCAGAAAGAATTTCCTCAACAGGCATTTCTTTGAAATATTCTTTTAATTTCTTTAATTCCAAGTCAGTCGGCATGTTTGAAATTGTTAATTCAATAGTAGGTTTTATCATAATTGTTATAGTTTGTTATGACTTAAGAAAATCATGCTAAATCAGAATTAGCTAAAGTAGGAAAAATCGAACACATCATGTATAATTTAACAATTAATTGGAATGTTTGAATTCTTGCAAATGGTATTAAACATCCCAAATCCAATAATTACTGCAGCAAAAATAGCTAAAGGAATCAGAATAAAGAAATTAGTTTTACGACCCACAAGATAACATAATGAAATGATTATAAAATTGTCACAGTTTCATTCAACAATGATGGTAAATGTTCCCTGTGTCTTTGGATTCTGTAATAATAAGACCATCTCTCTTGGAAGTAGATCAGATGCTTTATCGCATTTTATTGCTAGTGTTCTAGGGCAAATAAAATCACTCTTTCTAAGCACGATATCTTCTTCATGAGTTAAAATTAGACCAGGATGACCGTGTCCTACGATTATAAATTCATGTGTATTGACAGAAATTGAAAAAGTTACTTTAGAATCAGGATCTCTTAGCTTATCCTTTATTTCTTGAGGCAAATCATTACAACTAGACGTTGCACCAACACCCACAATACAATCTCCTCTTGGAGTTAAAGAAGAGTCTTTTGTAATTTCTATAGTTTTTTGATGATTCGATCTGATATTTTCATGTCCTGAAAATTTAATTTCGTATCTCACGGCAAAAGTGATAGGCTAGACTTAAATTAAACTTTCAAAGCATCGATATCAAATGCTTCCTGCACAACAAGGTTACGACCGAGCAATCACAGTGTTTTCACCAGACGGAAGACTGTACCAAGTCGAATATGCAATTGAGACAGTAAGAAGAGGAACAATTGCAGTGGGGATAAAATGTAAAGATGGCATCATTATTGCAGTTGAAGAAAAAGCAAGAAAATTACAAATTTCAAATACGGCTCAAAAAATATTTCAAATTGATGATCATGTAGGAGTAGCAGCAGCAGGATACATTCCAGATGCCAGAAGTCAAGTAGACAACGCACGATTCTTTTCTCAGAGTAACAAAATGATTTATGATGAACCAGTTGAAGTTGAAACAATTGCAAAACATTTGGCTGATCAATGTCAACAATATACACAATATGCAGGAGTAAGACCATATGGTGTTGCGCTTATTCTTGGTGGAGTTGTAAATAATACTCCTCAACTATATCTAACAGATCCAAGTGGAACATACATTTCTTATGACGCAATTGCAATCGGTTCAGGTTCTGAGCAAGTAACAGACTTTTTAGAGAAAACTTACAAAAAAGATCTTTCATTGGAGGAAGCAGCAACATTAGCTGCTGCAGGAATTTATCTTTCAAGTGAAGATAAAGAAGGAACAAACCACATCAGAATGGCGAGTATGAAAAAAGACACTGGACTCTATGAATTGGTCTCAGATGATCAAATCGTAAAATATGCAAATGATGCTAAAACAAAATATCCCCACGAACAAAAATAATTATTCTAACTGCCTGAGAGATTAAATTACATTGAAATTATCTGTTGCAATTCCTGAATCTGCGTTATCAGACGAATCACTCAAAATAGACAAGACTAGAAAAATATCAGTACTTGCCAGAGCTTGTGCGATTTTCAAAATAGATACAATCTATGTGTATCAAGAAGGAAATACAAAATCAGATGGAAATCTCATGATTATGATTTTAAAATTCTTGGAGACACCACAATTTTTGAGACGAAGATTATTTCCGAAAATGAACGATTTAAAATTTGCAGGGGTGCTACAGCCACTAAAAATTCCAAGCCACGTTACACCAGCTAATGCTAAAAAAATTAACACAGGCGACATAAGAGAAGGGATAGTAGTTAGTGTGAAAGGTAAAAGATTTGTAGATGTTGGAATTAATCAATTAATACCATTTTTTGGGAACACACCAGTGGGTAAAAGGTTAACAGTTAGATTCAAAGAAGGATATCCACGATTATCAGTAAAAGAGATCGAACGTAGCGAGGTTCCAGCATATTGGGGATATTCGGTAAAAGAAAGAGCAAACTTGTATTCACTACTAAACGAATGGAAAGGAAGTATAATCATTACATCAAGAAAAGGAAAAACAGCTACGAAGGAACAAATTTCAAAATATACCAAAATAGACAAGCCCATATTGGTGGTGTTTGGATCACCTGAAAAAGGCGTACATGAAATCATCGGGGGCAATATGAAGAATGTACAAAATGCAAGATCTCTGAATTTTTTTCCAAACCAAGCTACTGAAACAGTTCGTTTAGAAGAAGCACTATTAGGAACTTTGGCAATAATTAATGCATACAATACATCATAACATGCCAGAAAGAAAAAATTTCTTATTATTAGCTGTTGGAATGGGCATCATTGGAATTATTATTGGTGCAGTAACAATTTGGAATTCAGTGTCAGAACTATTTACGCCATAAAAATAGGCGTATATGGTTAACCAAAAAATTTTATCAGGTTAACTATATCTCACATGGTTTAATAGAGGGCAATCGAGAGTCGATTTCATCATGGGAGCTCGAAAGCGTCATCAACCACGTAGAGGAAGTCTTGCATACTTGCCAAGAAGTCGTGCAAGAAGCATGGAAGCAAGAATTAGAGCATGGCCAAAATTAAATTCAGAAGAGCCTAAAATTTTAGCACATTGCGGATTCAAAGCAGGGTGTGTACAAATCGTGACTATTGATGATCGTGATAAAGTGCCAAATGCTGGAAAACAACTCGTAAGTTTAGGAACTGTACTAGTAACACCACCAGTTTTGATTTTGGGAATACGTGGATATTCAAAAGATCATGATGGAATGCATGCAGAGTTTGATGTATATGCTGAAGATATACCAAAAAGCATCGCCAAAGAAATTACAATAAAAAATGTTGCAGGTTCAATTGAAAATGCAGAAAAAAGATTAAAACAAATTAAAGAAATTTTTGCAATAGTTGCAGTCTCACCAAGAGATGCAGGATTAGAACAAAAAAAGCCATATATTTTTGAAGCATCTGTTAGTGGAGGAGACATACAAAAACAATTCACTCATGTTAAGGAATTACTTGGAAAAGAAATCAAGATTGATCAAATTTTTGAAACAGGTGCAAGTGTAGATGTTGCAGCAATCACAAAAGGTCATGGATGGCAAGGGGTAATTACAAGAATGGGGGTAAAAAAGAAACAGCACAAATCAAGAAAGACGGTTAGAGAAGTTGGTTCGTTAGGTCCAATTTCACCACAAAGCGTCATGTTTACAGTTCCAAGAGCAGGACAGATGGGATTCCACCAAAGAACAGAATATGATAAAAGAATTATGATAATTGGCAACACAGAATCAGATGGGATTAAAATCAATCCAGATGGAGGGTACAAACACTTTGGGTTAGTTAAAGGGGATTTCATAATTCTAAAAGGTTCAGTTCCTGGAACATACAAAAGATTGATCAAACTAAGAAGTCAAATACGAAATGTTCCAACCAAAGTTATCAAACCAAATATTTTGGAGGTAGTGATATAATGAAAATAACAACTTATTCAATATCGGGAGTTAAAGACGGAGAAATAGAACTTCCAATGATATTCTCAACCCCATACAGAAGAGAATTGATTCACAAAGCTTTCACCAATTTAACATCTCATAAATTCCAAAGACAGGGAAGAAAACCAACTGCAGGTATGGATGTAGTAGCAGACTCAAACGATCCACCAACAGGTCAAGGAGTTGCTCGTGTTGCAAGAATGAGTGGTGGTGGTGGCGGAAGACAAGGTCAAGGTGCAGAAGTGGCATCCACCAGAGGCGGAAGACAAGCACATCCACCAATTGTAGACAAAGTAATTTACAAAAAATTAAACAAAAAAGAAAACAAATTAGCATTATGTTCTGCAATAGCTGCTACAGCATCAAAAGAATTGGTGGAATCAAGAGGGCATAAAATTGAAGGTATTGAGTCATTTCCAATCATAGTATCAAATGATATTGAATCGATTTCAAAAACAAGTGAAATTACCAAAGTTTTAGATTCATTGAAACTATCACAAGATGTCAAAAGATTAAACGCAAGAAAACCTCGTTCTGGACAGTCAAGATTGAGAGGCAGGAGTAAAAAAATTGGAAAAAGTGTTTTGTTTGTAACATCAGATTCTTCCAGTTTATCTAAAGCAGTTGGAGCATTACCAGGAGTAGAAGTAAGAAATGCTAAAGAGTTAAGCGTGTTGGATTTAGCTCCAGGTTCGGATCCGATCAGACTAACAGTGTATTCCAAATCAGCTATAGAGGAGATCGGAAAAATAAAATCAACACATCTAGAAGTAATGGTGAAAATACAATGAATGTAGATCAAGCAATGAAAATAATCATCAAACCATACATTACAGAAAAGACATTTGCAATGGTAGAAAAAGAAAGTAAAATTTGCTTCATAGTAGAAATATCTGCAAATAAATCTGAAATTTCAGAAGCGGTAAAGACACTATACAAAGAAAATGTCAAAAAAGTAAACACCGCGAGAACAATTTATGGTAAAAAAGCATTTGTTCAGTTTGAAAGTACAGAAAAAGCAAGAGATTTGGCCACAAAGATAGGAATGCTATAATATGGACCGTAGAACTCGAAGTACATTAACAATGGAGAACAGAAATGGTTAAAGAATTTTCATATAGAGGCATTCCACAAGCAGAACTGGATAGCTTATCACTAGAAAAATTATTCTTATTATTCAATTCAAGACAAAGAAGATCCCTAACAAGAGGAATCAATGACGGAAAAAGAAAATTAATTGAAGAAATAAAATCTGCAAAAGCAGGTAAAGTAAAAAATCCTATCAAAACTCACCTTAGAGATTTGATTGTTTTGCCATACATGGTAGGAGTTACAGTAAACGTATTTTCTGGAAAAGAATTCTATCCAGTTACAATGACATCAGAAATGATTGGACATTATTTAGGAGAATATGTAATAACAAACAAGAGAGTTTCACACGGTGCCCCAGGTGTAGGTGCATCAAGATCCAGTCTCTATGTACCATTGAAGTGATTATTATGGGTAGATTCGATTACGCTTTCCAAAATTATGATGCAACAAAACATGTACGTTCATCTTTAAGAGAAAAAGACATTTCACACAAACATGCTCGCGAAGTTGCAGTGTCATTAAAAGGACTATCAATAGAAAAAGCAAGAGACTATCTACAAGCAGTGATTAACAAAAAAAGAGCAGTTCCATTTAGAAGATACAAAAATCAAGTAGGACACAAGTCTGACCCCGGAGTTATGTCAGGACGTTATCCTCAAAAAACAGCAAAAGAATTCATTAAAGTTTTAGACAATTTAGAATCAAATGCAGAATACAAAGGAATGGATTTAGATAGATTACGAATTATCAATGCAACAGTTCACAAAGGAGTAATTGTAAAAAGATTCATCCCACGAGCCATGGGAAGAGCAACTCCTAAGAACAATGTACTAACACATGTCGAATTGGTAGCAAAGGAGGTTTAGAAATGTCAGCAGTAAAAAATGTAATCAAAGACAACTATAACATGATGTTACTCAAAGATTATCTAAGAGAAGCTATCAAAGATGCAGGTTTTTCACATGCAGAAATTTCAAAAACACCAGTAGGCACAAGAGTTGCATTACATGTAACAAGACCAGGAATTGTTATCGGTAGAAAAGGATCAGGAATAAGATCATTGACAGATACACTTGCAACAGATTTTGGATTAAAAAATCCACAAATATCCGTAGTTGAAATTGAAAAACCAGAACTAGCACCAAGTGTTATGTGTAATAGAATGGCTGCACACCTAGAAAGAGGCACTGCATTCAGAAGAGCAACAATGTGGACATTAAAGCAAATAATGGAAGGAGGGGCTATGGGAGTTCAAATTACAATTTCAGGAAAACTGAGAGGAGATCGTTCAGCATTTGAAAAACATACACAGGGAATTTTACCAAGAGCAGGACATCATGCAGAGATTATTGTTGATGAAGACATTGCACATGTAAAAACAGCGATGGGATTAATTGGAATTAGAATAAGAATAGCTAGAAAAGAAAAACTCATCCCAGAATTTGAAATGAGGGATGAGAAAATTAAAAAGAAAATACAAATTCAAGACAAAGATACAGGAAAGATGAGAGATGAGACTGCAGCAGAAACCAAAGCAAGGACAGAATCAGAATTAATTGCAATTGAAGAGGAAAAAATGAAAGAACTTGAAACATTAGAAGAGGAGGAGGAACTATTCAAATGACCAGATTAAGCATGAAATCAATCAAACAGTTAAATGAAAAAGACATTCAAAGTAAAATTCAAGAATCACGAAGTGAACTTGCTAAACTAAGAGTTGATGCTTCTAAAGGGACACTTAGAAAAGAAAGCGGTAAATTAAAACCAATTCGTCACGATATTGCACGAATGTTAACAAGAATAAACGAGATGAAAAATAAAAAATGATCACTGCAGACAACATAACATCACATGAATTCATAGGATTAGACACAGAGATCATAGAATCAAGTAATCCACAAGTTATAGGATTAAATGGAAGAATTGTCAATGAAACAAAATCAATGTTTACAATAAATACAATAAAGGGCATGAAACAAATTGCAAAATCCACCAACAATTGGAAATTTTCAATTGCAAGTAAAGATGTAATAGTAAGAGGCTCAAGTATTGCAAAAAGACCATTTGACAGAATTGGAGGCAAAGCATGACTCAAAACATAGGATTGAAAGTTAGAGAACCAAAAAGAGAATGCGAAGACAAGCATTGTCCATTTCATGGCGGTTTATCAATCAGAGGGAAACTGTTCGATGGTAAAGTAACAGGAAACAAAGCAAAACAAACAATCACATTACAAAAAGAGGCACCAATTTACTTTAGTAAATTTAAGAGATATGCAAGAGGTACAAGCACTATTCATGCACACGTACCTGGTTGTATTGATGTAGAAGAGGGAGATCATGTCCTAACTGCAGAATGTAGGCCTATCTCAAAATCAGTATCTTATGTTGTTGTGGAGGTTAGAGAGTAATGGCAAAACAAGCAGGTAAAGGAGTCGAAGAATTCCGTCCATATGTTACTAAATCAATTCCAATTGGTGCAAATATTGTATGTGCAGATAATTCAGGTGCAAAAATATTAGAGATAATCAACGTTCCAAGACATCATACAAGATCATCTAGACTTGCATCAGCATCAGTGGGAGACTTTTGCAATGTTGTAGTAAAGAAAGGTCCAGCAGAATTAAGAAAGCAAGTTTATGGTGCAGTTATAATTAGACAAAAATATGCAGTGCGCAGATTAAACGGGGTAAGAGTTTGTTTTGAAGATAATGCCGCAGTGTTAATTACTCCAGAAGGAGAAACAAAAGGCACAGACATCAAAGGACCAGTAGCATCAGAAGCTTCAGAGAAATGGCCAAGAGTAGCTAACTTGGCATCAATGGTGGTATAATAAAATGAAACCAACAAAAATGCGCAATAATTTGATTTATCAAGCAACTTTCCAAACAAGAAGCAAACAAATTGCAAGTCCATTATCAAAAGAACTTCATAAAAAATATGGTAAAAGAAGTGTCAGAGTGATAGAAGGAGACAACGTAAAAATTCTAAGAGGAGAATTCAAAGGAGTAGACGGTAAAATTTCAAAAATATCTACACAGAAAAATAGTGTTGCCATTGAAGGAGTAAAGAAAGAAAAAACAAAAGGAGATAAATTTGATGTATATATTCACACATCGAATCTAGTAGTAACTTCACTTAACACTGAGGATAAATGGAGAATTTCAAGGTTAGAAGGAAAGGATCCAAGAAAACAACCAAAGACACCAGCAAAAGCAGAAACAGTGAAAACAGAACCAAGCAAGGAAACTCCTAAAGAAACAAAAGGAGCAGAAAAAGTCAAAAAAGAGGAAAAGGATGAATAATGGTAAGCATTTCAGGCAGTAAAAAACTCAAACGTCAAATGGCTCCACAATTTTGGGGAATTGCCAGAAAAGACAAGAGATTTGTAGTTACAGTAAGACCAGGTCCACATAAAAAGAGTGACTCTGTACCAACGGCAGTATTTCTAAGAGACATGTTAAAAATAGTTACAAGCCTTAGAGAAGCAAAGACAGCAATTTACTCAGGTAGGGTAAAAATAGATGGTGTTGTACGAAAATCACTTCACCATGCAATTGGATTAATGGACGTTGTAGAATTAGAAAACGTGTCAGACATTTATCGTCTTGTTCCATCTGAGGACAAACTTCTCAAACCAATAAAGATCAAAGAATCAGAAAAATCAAAAAAAATTGTAAGAGTAATCAGTAAAACTACAATATCTAAAGGAAAATTACAAATTGGATTTCATGATGGACGTTCAATAATTTCAGATAGTAAAGTAAACGTTGGAGATACTTGTCTAATACAAATTCCAGAACAAAAAATTCTTGAAATAATAAAATTAGAACCAGGATGTCAAGGACTAGTTACACGTGGACACAACACAGGACAAATCGGTAAAATTGAAACTATTGAAGAAGGAACATTCATTCTTCCAAAAAGAGTAATTCTTTCATTAGAAGATAGAAAAATCGAGATTCCTGCAGACATTATTATGCCAATTGGAAAAGAGGGGCCAATCATTCAATTAAAGTGATCATATGTCTCAAATAACAGAATCCCCAATGAAGAAGATTTCTTTAGAGAAAATTGTACTAAACATGGGAGTTGGGAAATCAGGAGATGTGATTAACATCGCAAGAAAAGCACTTGATCAAATATCAGGAAAAAAATCATCTGCACGTAACGCAAAAGAAACACAAAGAGATTGGGGAGTTAGAAAAGGAGAACCAATAGGTGCAGCAGTAACAATACGAGGAAAAGATGCAAAAGAATTACTTAAAAGATTGCTTGAAGCAAAAGGAAATATTGTCAATGGCAAGTCATTTGATAATTTTGGTAACTATTCATTTGGAATCAAAGAACACATAGACATTCCAGGTGTAAAATATGATCCCCAGATAGGGATTTTGGGATTAGGAATTTCAGTTACATTGACCAGACCAGGATATGGAGTTAGAACTAGAAGTAAACACAAAGCGAGTATTGGAAAAAAACATATCATTAAAAATCAAGAAGCAAAGGATTATCTAGTAAAAGAATTTGGAGTGACCGTAACATAATGGCAAAAGATAGATCATACGAAGCCACAGGAAGGAAGAAGCACGATTTTGGACGAGGCTCAAGATGGTGTAAGAGATGCGGAGACTATACAGCAGTTATTCAAAAATACGATTTAATGTTATGTAGACGATGCTTTAGAGAAGTAGCAACATCTTTAGGGTTCAGGAAAAACAAGTGAGATATCATGCCAGCAACTAACGTATTAGCAAATTTGTTTGTAACATTATACAACAACGAAGCAAGAAGAAAAGGAGATTGTATAATCCTTCCAACTTCAAAACTAGGCATAGAGGTTCTAAAGACACTCCAAAAAGATGGATACATTGGAGAGTTTGAACATATTGACGATAAAAGAGGTGGGAAATTCAAAATAAAATTATTAGCAAAAATAACAAAATGTGGAGCAATATCACCAAGATTCAAAGTAAAAACGGATGAATTCAATAGTTGGGAACAACAATATTTGCCAGCATATGATAGAGGTATGCTTTTAGTTACTACAAATCAAGGAGTGATGTCACATCATGAAGCAGTACAAAAAGGAATTGGGGGATTTTTGATAGGTTATGTCTACTAGTCAAATTGAAAAGTTTCAAGACGAAGTAGCAATCCCAGAGGGAGTTACAATTACTTTAAACAATCACATGTTAGGATTTGTAGGACCACTAGGAAAGACATTCAAAAACTTTCGTGCCATACCAGTAAACATAGAAATCACAAATGATAAAGTACTGCTAAAAGCAATAGGTACAAAAAAAAGAGATTATGCAATTTTACATACTGCTAGATCGATCATCAGAAATATTTGTGAGGGTTTAGTTACTGGGTATACAATCAAAATGAAAGTAGTGTATGCACACTTTCCAATTACGGTTAAAGTAGAAGGAAAGAAAATTCTAATTGAAAACTTTCAAGGGGAGCGTTCAGCAAGAGTTACACATATTGTTGGAAATACCAAAGTAGTTCCAAAAGGAGAAGATGTAATTCTCACAGGAGAGGTGTGGACAGACATTACACAAACAGCAGCCAACATTGAATTAAAAACTAAAGTAAAAAACAAAGATCACAGAGTTTTTCTTGACGGCGTTTATTCTTTTGAAAAGAAAAAAGGCATAGAAAAGTAAAACTTTCATTTCATGACTCTAGACTCCGAATTTGCAAAACAAACAACAGACCTAATTCTACAGACATTAGAATTGTACAAGTCAGCAGGAGCATCACCGAGAATAGGTGAAACTTGGAATTGTGCAAACATTGGGGATTTTTTATGTGGTTTTTTTGTAGGAGAAATGGTAGGTTCCGCACTTAGTGCATTCCAAATAGTACACAAAAGAGAACCAACACCTGACGAACATTTGGAAATCATTGAATTAGTTGAAAATCATTCAAAAGAAATTAGAGAGTTTTTTGCCAAATTCAATTGATATGATAATCAATTTTAGTCTAAATTGAATCGTCGCAAAGATTAAATCACTTTTGCCAAGTACAATCTTGTGCCTCCCTAGCTCAGCGTGGTAGAGCAACCGGCTGTTAACCGGTTGGTCACCAGTTCAAGTCTGGTGGGAGGCGCTTCATATTTCTAAACTCGAGTTTTGAAACAAGGTTATTCTTCAATAACAGATAAAAACACATTCAAGATTTCTAATATTTCTAAATTCGAATTTAGAAATATTGATCGGTTGTTAGTAATTGGTTTACACAATTAGACAACATAGATCTAATAGATGATCGCATATTTAGAATAATGCAGGAGGTTTACATTGGTCCGAACTAGAAGGGCCAACAGATATTGTGTGGATTGTGGAGCAAGACTTGTGTATTATCCAAGATTATCTAATCCAAAAGCCCCCAATGAACACAGAGTATTAGTCTATGCATGTCCAGACTGTACGGAAGACTTTGAAAAACCCAAAATGTTCTCAATTAGACGAAACCAAGTAGAGGATCCATTAGAAACAGTTGAAATAGAAATCACACAATTACAGAAAAAAACAATAATTGCAAAATAATAGTAAAAATAATGTCTTATCCAGTAAAATTAAGAAGTAATGCATGGTTTTTGTTACCAATATTTTTTGGAATTATTGGTGGAATCATAGCATTTTTTGTTTTACGAAATGATGATCCAAACAAGGCCAAAAATTGTCTTTATTTGGGAATTGTGTTTATGATAATAGGAATTGTTTTCAACATCTTTGTAGCAGCGTCAATTCCAGGTATGACATCTGGATTTAACGTGAATATTTGACACAGATGATGTTAGTTTACTAGTAGAGATAATCAATATTGCTAAATTCGAATTTAGAAATGTATAAAAAATAACAGGGCAATCATTTGAATTTAGAATCATATAGAACTAGTCTAAGTGGACTAGTATGAGTATGTCAAAAATGCGAGACAATGTTGAGAGATGGGTGATTCATGAAGGGCTTTCTTTTGAAGAAGTAAAAAATCCTGAAAACACATTTCAGATTTTAATAAAACATGCAGGTCAGTATGGAATTCCTGTAGAGGTATTTGAGCCAAAAGGACAACCAGGAATTCTAGTAATAGGTGCCAAGGTAGTGATGAAGAACAATCAAATTGCAAGATATTTGGGATTTAGTCCAGAAGAAAAGGAAAAATTTGAGAAAAAAGTAAACGATTTTTGTTACTCTGTACAGGCAATCAACAAGATCATTACAGAAGATGGGAAACAAAAAGTTGGAGTGTATGTGGTAATGGATGATAAAGAGAATATCAATCAACAGACAATGCTTGAGGCAATAGACAGTGTTTCTGAAAAATATGATAAAACATCACGATTTTTGATGAAGACTTTTTGAAAAAATGGATAATTTATCAGTTATACGCGGTCCTTATATCAAAAAGTCACTACAAGACAGTATGAAATCAATAAAAATTACAACAAAAAGAAAATCGAGAATTGGTTTCATAGAAAGCCAAATTCTCAAAATCAAGGCTTCAAAAAACAAGGTTTTTGTTTTGACAGTCATTGCAACGTTAATGGTGTTTGTAAAATGAATTTTTTCAACATTTTTTTCAAGCATACAACAAAGAACTTTGAGTTCAGTGTCAACATCAACGTTAACAAGATTAAGCTTGAAGACACAGCTACAAAATGGGAGGTAATTCAAAATTGAACATCACTGAAATGATAAACGAAGTTCTAGACACATACAGTATGAAAGAGGTACAATCCGATGAATAAATTATTCAAAGTAATTGGATTGGTATTGGCAGTACATTTCATTGTAAAGACAGTTCACAGCGAATTAAAGCAACAATAATCTAAGAAGGGTGGGGCTTTTAGAGAAATAATCCCCCCCTATTGGACACAAAATGTGTGTTCAAATGCACAGCCATCCAGTAAAATTAAAACAACCACTTAAGAAGACATGATAAAAACAGCTTTACAGTTTAGCGAAACTGCCATAAACGAGTCATTTGAGTCAACTAACAACATCTTTGATCAATTTAGATTATTCACATCAAGTTTGTTTTCCCAGATTATTGATCAAATAACAATGCAATTACAAAATTTAGCAAAATAACCAATTTAGCAATAATATGCCTAAGCGTTAAACCCCCCATGAAAAATATGTACTTTAGTCACATTGTGAAATTTTCAAAATCAGACATTTTTGAGGGGGGTTTTACACTTGTGCCTAGATACTAGATGCAATGCTAATTCCACCAAGCTCTCCCAGTAAAACACCCCCAAACTATTATTGTTGTGCGTAAAAGCTAAACCCCCAATTTTTTGGTCAAAAAATACCAAAAATAATCAAATATGATCAATCTAT
>PFRJ01000098.1 GCA_002788515.1 Nitrosopumilales archaeon CG_4_9_14_0_2_um_filter_34_16
CTAACGATGAACTTTTAGTTTTCGTCCATTTTCTACAGCATTTTGGATAAATTCGGATTGTTCTTTAGTAACACTACCTTCAAGCTCCGCTACCAATTGAGTCCACTCTTCATTTTCTAGAGGTTGTACTTCTCTTAATGCCATGTTGTTATGATAACATAATCTCTATTTAAAATTACTATTTTTTGTTTAAAACAATCTAGGCACACAGGCTGGGGGTAAAATTCCATATTTTGCATATTTTGTAATTACCTAGTATTCAATAACAAATTATTCCAATAAGTGAAATGCAATATGTTAACACGAAAGAATCACTTCATGATATTAAGTTAACAGGATTTAGAGAGCTTTTAGTTTTTCTTCTGCAGTTTTTAGTCCTGCTTGAGCATCTACATTATATCCCATCATTGCTAATGTAGATGAAATTGCAGAAATAGTTCTCATTACATGGTATGGACTTACTTCTCCCATGCATCCAACTCTGAATACTTTACCTTTAAGATTACCAAATCCGCCTGCAACTAACACTTTGAATTTATCAGCTAGTGTATTTCTAAAAGTTTTGTCTTCAAGTCCATTCAAGTAATTTAATGCAACAATTGAAATTGAACGATCTTCTTCTTTTGCAAATGGAGAAAGACCCATTGCACTTAATCCAGCGTATAATGAATCAGAACAAACTTTATGGCGTTTAAAGACATTTTGTAATCCCTCTTCCAACATTATTGTTAATGCTTCTCTATATGCATAGAGTAATGGTAATGCAGGAGTGAAAGGAGTGTGTTTTTCTTCATCATAATATTTGAAATATCTTGCTAAATTGAAATACATTGTAGATGGTGGGTTTTCAATCATGTATTTTTTGGCTTTGGCGCTAACTGATATTGGTGAAATTCCTGGAGGAGCAGCAATTGCTTTTTGAGCACCAGTCATACATACATCAATATTCCATTTATCAACTGGAAGTTGGGCACCACCAAGTAATGAAACAGAATCTACAACATAGAATGAATCATTTCGTGATGTCAAGTCAGACACTTTATCAAGATAATTTACCATTGTTCCCGTAGAAGTTTCGTTGTGAACAACATAGAATGCTTTTACATCCTTGTTATTGTCAAATGCTTCTTTAACTTGATCAAAAGTTGCATTTTGTCCTGGAGAAGTTTCAAGTTTTACTACATTAGCTCCTTGATTTTCAATTAGTTGTGCTAGTCTACCACTAAATTCTCCGTTTACAGGAATGATAATTTTATCACCTTTTTTAACCAAATTAATTACACCTGCTTCTACTGCACCAGTTCCAGATGCAGATAAAGCTACAATATCATTTTGTGTTTCAAATACTTGTTGAGTTTTAGCAACTACATCAGTGTACAGTTCAACAAAATCATCACTTCTGTGATTGATTATAGGTGCAAGCATTGCCCTCATTACTCTATTAGGTACATTTGTTGGACCAGGAAGCATTGAAAGATATTCCATATGTTATCTAACATTCGTTGTATTTTGGGGTTTATTTATAATTAGAGATTTTTTAAACGCTCTTTAGCATTAATGGTTGTTAAAAAATTTCGGGTACCTTGAGGTACAAGATCATCCCATTTTTGATCGCTAATTATTAGATTTCTTATTTTAGTACCAGACAAAGAATTTCTGTTCAAAAATGGAATGACAACTACCTGAATATTTCTTTTAGAATACAGGTGTTGAGTTAATTCATCATTTGAAAAAATTATATCAAATTTTGGAACAATAGTATCTATTTTTTCAATCCATTTAATATGATTGTCTAAATCTGGAATAAAATAAATCGAAATTCTTTCTTTCATTGAACCATCAACAGATGATAGAATCATCTGTTCTCGTTCCTCAGCTGAGAAGGGATTATTTTTTTCTATAGGTTTGTTAGAACTTCCTAGTCCTATCCATAATTTATCAACTTTTGATAACGCAAATTTTAATGCTTCAAGATGACCCAAATGAAAAGGTTGGAATCTACCTATTAACAAACCATTCATACAAATCATAGAAAATTTCTTTTTAAAAAACTATCATAAAGAGTGTTAGTCAAAAAGGAGCATGGATTTTCTAAAGATTAATGGGGGACATGGTGAAGGTGGAGGACAAATAATACGTTCAGCAATTACAATTTCATGTATTACAAAACAACCAATTCATGTAGAAAATATAAGAAACAATAGAAAAATTCCTGGGTTAAGACCTCAGCATCTTACAGCGATAAATATTCTCAAAAAAATATCTAATGCTCAAGTTATTGGTGCAGAAATAGGATCAACTGAATTAAAGTTCATCCCAGGAAATATCGAAAATTGTGAATTAATTGAAGATGTTGGAACAGCTGGCAGTATTGCTTTAATTTTACAAGTTTTGATTCCAGTAATTGCAATTTCGCAAAAAAAACTATCATTGATAATTAAGGGAGGCACAGATGTTCTTTGGAGTCCTTCAATTGATTATACTCAATATGTTCTAAAAGAAGCATATTCAAGAATTGGAATAAAATTTGATCTTGAATTAACTAAACGTGGATATTATCCAAGAGGAGGAGGAGAAATTAAATTACAAGTCTACCCCAGTAAAATAAAATCAATAACTTTCTCAAAAAGAAAAACAAACAATGTAAAATTAATTTGCTCATATTCAAAATTACCATTTGAAGAAATTGATAATAAAATAAAAGAGATTGTGAAAAAATTAACTGATGCAAATTTTATTGTCAACATAGAGATTAAGAATGAAGAAGCAATTGATTCAGGTGCATCTATGTTAATCTATAGTATAGATGAGAATTCAATAATAGGAGCTGATGCATTGTATAATACTAAAACACAACAATTTGAATTAGATTTGAATAAATTCATTGAAAATTTTTCAATAGATGAAAATTTAGCAGATATGTTAGTAGTGCCTGCAAGTTTATGTGATGGAAAAACAAAATTTCAAACCAGAGAGATCACAGAACATTTAGAGACAAATTTGTTTGTTACATCAAAAATTACTGATTGTAAATACGGAATTGGAAAAATAAAAGAGGGATATGAGATAATAATTGAAGGAATATCAAACTCCAGCGTCAAGTAATGATGCAAAAAATAGAATCGCTATTGATAAAACCACTGTAATTTCTCCAAGAATAATGATTTTTTTTCGTAGTTTTTGAATTTCGGATTCTGGCATTTGGTTTGACATAATTTTTTCTTCAACATTCTTGCGAATTACTCTTACATGTACAGCATAAACGAAAATTAACATAATTACAAGAATTATTTTAATAATTAGATATGTTCCATAGCTTGTTGCAACAAGTAATTCAGGCCTACTAAGTAACACATGTGAAGTATACAAGCCAGTTAGCATTAGAATAATCAATGAGGGAACAGCAATTTTGTTGAATCTTCTTCCAACACGAATCATTATTTGCATTCTTTCTTCAACAGAATTTGTCATCGTTTTCAAAAGTGGAGAAAATACTATTCCAATGAATAGAGAACCACCTACCCATATTGCAGCAGCAACAAGATGAATCCATGTAATAATTGCTTGTTCTAAAGCAGTCATAGATTATGATGTTTTAAATCAAATATTATGTATTTGGATCTTGACAACCTTTTTTAGTTGTACAATCTGTTATCAATGAAATGGGACTTCAAAATAAGAAAACTGTCTATGCTGCAGTAGTTGGAGTTTTAGCTTTAATGGGAGGAATTGTATATTATGCTAGTTTAGATAATGCAGAACTTGATCAAGTTGAGATTAGATTGACAAATGTAGAATTAATGGACGTCAGTACAGTAAACAATCAGGCAAAATTTGAAGTAACATTCCTAATTAAAAATCCAAGTGATAAGACATTGACGGTAGCACTTATTGATTATCAATTGTATGGAGATGGTGTGTTATTAGGCTCAGGATTATATTCGACTGCAGATATTGCATTACCTGGAAGAGCATTATTTTACAGTGGTGCAGAAATTCCTTTAAAAAACACATTCGTATTAAGTAAATCTGAACTAAATTCAGAAAGTTATGAAAAAGCAATAAATGAAAAAATCACTAGTTTCAGTGCTGATGGAAAGATCGTTACTCAGACTTCATGGAGTGAAGTTGAGAAAGATTTCAAGACTGGTTATTAATTAAAGTGGGCCGAGTGAGATTCGAACTCACGATCACTGCCGTGTCGAGGCAGTATCCTAACCAGCTAGACTACCGGCCCATTGAAGTACAAGATTAGAGGCTGACATTATTAACGTTTAACAAAAGAATGAATACAAAGAATGAAGGCATAAAAGAAATGATAGATAATTTTACTGATGAAGAAAAGAGAGGCTTCTATAAGGCAATTTATTCAAGAAGAGATGTACGATCTCATTTTATCTCAAAGCCTATTGAAAACGATATTTTATCAAAAATTCTTCATGCTGCACACCATGCTCCATCAGTAGGATTTTCTCAACCATGGAATTTTATTTTAATTAAAGATAGCGATACAAAAATGAAAATTAAAGAATCTTTTGAGGAAGAAAAAAACAGGTCATCTCAGTTAGTTGAAGAACCAAAAAGAACAAAATATCTTTCATTCAAGCTAGAAGGAATTTTAGAATCACCCGTAAATCTTTGTGTAACTTATGATCCTACAAAATTTGGCCCATTTGTTATTGGAAGATCAAGTATTCCAGAAGCAGGTCTCTATAGTGTATGTTGTGCAATTCAAAACTTGTGGTTATCAGCTAGAACAGAGGGAGTAGGTCTTGGATGGGTAAGCATTTTATCAAATGAGATATTAAAAGAGACTTTAGAATTACCTGAACATGTTATTCCTGTTGCATACTTGTGTTTAGGATATGTGGATGAATTTGCAGAAAAGCCAGATCTTGAAACTAAAGGTTGGTTACCAAGACTTGAGTTGAAAGATGTAGTATATTTTGAAAAATGGAATGATAAAGAAAATGAAAATTGGGAAGTTATTCAAAATATGATCAAAGAAAATCTTGATTACGCTTAAATAATTAAGAATGTTTTTTTTGCTGGGCTTGTAGCGCAGAGTCAAATTGACGCGCAACATGGATAGCGCAGTAGCCTCCTAAGTTACAGGTCGAGGGATCGAAGCCCTCCAAGCCCGTTTAGTTGTAAATGTTTATTGCAAGTTAAATACAAAGATAAATGGTTGTAGATATGAAAATAGTTGTAATTTCTGGTAGTCCAAGAAAAAATGCAAACACGCAAGTGATAATGAAATATGTTTTTGAATATGCAAAATCAAAAAATCAAGATACAAAATTAATCAATCTTTCTGAAGGCAATATAGAGTGCTATAAAGGTCCAGAGGAGAAATATAACGAAGCAACACAAAATGCTACAACTGACATTATGGATGCAGATGTATGGTTAATTGGAACGCCAATTTATAATTCGTTTTTTAGTTCAGCACTAAAAAATCTATTTGAATATGTCAATTATAAAAAAACTGAAGGGAAAGTTGCAGGGATTACAATTATAGCTGCTGGAAATATTGGTTTTATTAATGTCCAGACATTAGTTACACAATTGTTATCATATTTTAGAGTAATAACAAACCCAAAAGCAGTTTTTCTAACTACAGAATCCATAACTGATGATGTTGTTTCAGATGTAGATACTCAGAATAAATTAAAACAAATGGTTGATGAGACTTTGGAAATTGCTTTAAAATTACTGCAAAATTAGCCTCAATTTGTACTAATGTGATTTGATATTCATTCCACACTCAATAACTATCATTAATGAAAATAGATCATCAATCAATGATTTATTAAATACTTTTCATTAAAAATATTATTAGAAACTAAATATCATAAAAAAACTCAATTATCTATTTCAATATTTTTTAATTAATAATATGATGTTGTAATTTGATGCTTATTCAAAATGATAAAACACAATAAGAATTATTTATTGAATAGTCCTATTTAGAAGATTAAGTTGTCATATAATGAATTTGTATTAAAAGATTCATTAGTTGATAATCACAGTATTTACAAAGATTACAATATAGCAAGAATATTTTCTTAAATTTGTAATAAATACAATATTTGATTGATTTAGGTTTAAAATGCAAAAGTCAAATATTAACATGATATAGAGATTATACTATGAGTCTAAAAAAAGATCCAACAGAATTATGTTCATGTAAATGTCATTTTGGAGGAGCAGTTAGTTGTCCTAGTTGTAAGAATAATCATGGCGTTGCATGTTGTCACTGCGAAGATTAATCTATTTGCTCTTAGTTTTTCTGTCAGAAGCTAACATTTTGAGATTAGCTAATTCAGTTTTTAGTGATTCAATTTGAACAAGAGTTTGTAGATTTGAAATCTCTTGGTTTAGTCTTTCAATTTCACTATCTTTGAGTTTTACAGATTCTTTTACATTGTTTAATTCAAGAGATAATTCATCTTGAATTTTTTTAATGTCTGAAAGACTTACTTGATTTCCTGTAGAAACAGATTCAATGGTTTGGGTATTACTCAAGCTTTTTTTTTCACTATGGGATGGTGTATGCTTATGCATATAGTCGGCACTTTTTTGAGAAATCCAACATGTAAATGTCAAAAACCATGTGATCGGTACTGCCATGATAAATACAAAATTCAGTATTGGGGCAAAGTCAACAAAATAAGGCCAAAGTCCAGTTAGCACTGCTGCAAAAACCCCTGTCACCAAAGTGGCTAAATGATTACCAAAATATCCCATGATTATTTGAAAAATTCATTATTTATAACGGTAATGCTAAAAACCAGAAAATAATATAATTAAAAAGAAAAAAGAGCCGAATTTATTCGTCTTCTTCAGAGGCAGCAGATGCTTTTGGCATATCAGATTGTAAGATTTGGATTTTTTGCAATAGCTCGGTTCTCAGATCTCTTGCTACTCTTCTTACAGTTGGTCTTGGAACTCCAAGTTCATCAACTACTTTGGTGTAGATATCCTGCTTGTCGGTTACCCCTTTGTCAAGATAAGAATTAATCGCTTCTTTAATTATCGTGCTTTGGTTTGTACGATTCAACGAATTTTAAATTTTATTTGTTCTATATAAGACTATAACTTTAGACTGGAAAAATTGTCACGTCCAATAAATTCAATCATGTAGACATTTTAAAAAATAAAAATCAAAGTCGGTATAGATTAATCAGCGAAAACCGTACTGATTATTATGAATTATTCAAAATTGTGAAAATATCTATAGGAATTTTTCAAGAGGATTTCGCAAAAGACTATTAAGATGTATTAGAAAAATTATTCCTATGAGTACAGTGAATATTCAAACTAATTTGGGAAACATATCATTTAAACTTCTACCTGAGTTAGCTCCTGAAACTGTTCGAAGTTTTGAGAAATTAGCTAAAGATGGGTTTTATGATGGAACACTTTTTCACAGGATTATTCCGGGATTTATGATTCAAGGAGGCGATCCTAATACAAAAACAGATAACAAAGGCTCTTGGGGAACGGGAGGTCCTGGATATAATATCAAGGCTGAATTTAGTTCAAGATCTCATTTAAGGGGAATAGTTTCGATGGCTAGAGCACAAGATCCAGATAGTGCAGGCTCACAATTTTTCATAGTTACTTCTGATAGCACATTTCTAGATAGACAATATACTGTTTTTGGTGAAGTAACTGAAGGCATGGATGTTGCAGATAAGATTGTTAAACAAGATAGAGATGGAAATGACTGTCCACTAGAAAAAATCCAAATGCTGCGTGTTACTGTGGAATAAATGAATTTCAATATCATTACATGTTTTTTAATATTATTACTTGTACTAGTTTTACCACAAGTTAATGCACAAACAGATTCTGTTAGTCCAGCTAGTCAGAAATTAGTTCAAGTTACAATTGATCGTGAAGGAAATGTAGAGGTAGTACATCAAATTAGAGATTCAAAAAATCCACAAGAATTAGAATTTATTAAAGGTACTGTTTCTAATGTAGAATTCATTGATAAAATAGGCAGACATGAATCAATGGATGTTGTAGAAGGAGCAAAACACATGGTAATTTTACCAAATCAAGGAGAATTGTTTGTCAAGTATGATCTTGATAACGCATTGATTCAAAAAGATGGTCTTTGGACATTAGATTTTAGATATCTTGAGACAACAACTTTTGTAATACCAGAAGAAATAAAATTATTTTTTGTAAATAACAGACCTGTTCTATTAGATGAGAAGAATGCTTTTACATGTCATGGATGTCAAATGATTTTGGAATATTCAATTGATGAGCCAAAAACTATCGAATATGTTAATTGGGAAGATAAGAAATTTGAAGTTGAGATGATATCATTTGCTGAAATAGAAAATTTTGAATTTAGTCAACCAACAAAAAAAATTAGTTTCAAAGTAAATGATGATAATCAGTTTGTCACTGCTGTTATACCTTTAGAATTATTGTGGGGACCATATGCGGTGTTTCAAGACGATGAAAAAATCTATTTTCATGAATACATCAACAATGGAACTCATGTTTGGCTAAACATGCGACCAGATACTGCTGGAAACATTACAATAATAGGCACCACAGTAGTTCCTGAATTTCCAATTATTGCGCCCTTGGCAGTTGGATTTTTAATGATTCTTGTTGTTCCATTAATAAGAAAATTTAATCTCCACTAGAACCACAGGAACAAAATCCATATTCGTCGATTCTAACATTACAAATTACACATTTTTCACCATAATCTACTTCCCATGGTTCTTTTCCAAAAAGCTTAAAATGATCATCAATTTCTAATGGTATTTCCCTTTTCTTGTCCAATGATTTGTATATGCATTTCAACTATACATACATTATCGGAGAAAAATTATGAAGATTGGATGTAGTTGTCATTGTATAAAATGCAGAAGCATAGATCTAGAAGCAAACAGAGTTGGGGAGATTGAAAAGGACGGATATTTTGACATGCATCACACATGCAAACAATGTAATACACATTTTGATCATTTAGATGGAGAAATTTTTCTTGATTGTGAAAAATGTGGTTATTGCTCTAGTTAATTATTAATGATTCTTGGGTATAATATTGAGTTCTACTTTGCTCAGAACTTTTCATAATTTCTTTGTTAGAAGCCATTTTTGCTAAAGTTTTTGATACATCTAATGGACTAGCAGCCCAACCATATTCTCTAAGTTGTTGAACAGTTTCAGTTACTGTTCTCGGAAATTCAAAAAACTTACTTGTTTCTAAAATTCTTAATTTTGATTTAATTTCATGTGCAGTAATATATTTTGGCTCATTAAATTCAGGCTCATATGTTTCAGCATCAGCAAGATATTCTAAACCAAATTGAGTTGGATGTACATCTTCTGACGATTTTGGAACAGATTCAGTTTCATATACAATTTTTGCTTGATTATCTGGTAAATGCTGTGAAAGATTATCAATAATTTCTCCTAATGTCTGGTTATCAACATAAAAGTCTCTAGAGTCAACCTCAATTTCATTTTCTCCTATTTTGAGTTTAATTCTTGCCATGCTAAATAATCATGTAATTTTGATTTATTCTGTTAGCTCTAAGGAGCTTTAAGATTAGATCAAAACTTTTACACAATCTATTGGTATTTTTTTCCTTTTGAGTTAAAATGCGATTTTGTAAGTATTAGTCATGAAAACAGCCAAAAAAGGAGGCATAATTATTCTACTTTTGCTATGTATGAGTATTTTTGGTTATTCACAATATGCATCTGCATCACAAATAGGAATTAGTATTAATCAAAGTGAATTATTAGATGAAAACGAAAATGGTTCAAACTATAACGTAGAATTACAATTTGAGAATCCTTCATTATTGTTGCTAACTGCAGGTGAAACCGAATTCTTTGTGATTGCCAATGATGAGATAATTGGGAAAGGCAAGTTAGAACCATTTACACTTTATCCATTAGATAGCAGTTATGTCAAAGGTACATTCCACACTGATTCAAATACCAATGATGAATCAGTGTCAATCAGGATTTCAGGTGTGACAAAATATGATGTATTTGTGACATCATTAGATGTACCATTTGTGTTTTATCCAACAGAAGAACAAGCAAGAGAATTTATACATCAAGATTAATTTTTTGTCAAATGCTTACTGTTTTTGGTTCTACAGCATTAGATACTATTAGAACTCCAAAAAAAACATTAAAAAATGTTTTAGGTGGTGCAGCTACATTTGCAGCAATTTCAGCAAGTAATTTTGTAGATACAGGATTGATTGCCGTAGTAGGAAAAGATTTTCCAAAACAACATCATAAAATTTTATCAAAATATCTCAATTTAGAAGGATTGACTATAAAAAATGGTAAAACATTCCGTTATGATGGACGTTATGACGATACATTAAGTACAAGATCAACTTTAAAAACTGAATTAAATGTACTTGCAGACTTTAAACCAATTGTACCTGAATCATATAAAAAATCTCAATTTGTGTATCTTGCAAATAATGATCCTGAACAAAATACATCACTAATCAAAGAATTTGACAAGATAAAATTCTCAATGTGTGATACAATTGACTTTTGGATATCTACTAAGAGAGATGCAGTGATCAAAATGATAAAAGTTGTTGATGCAGTTGTAATTAATGATGAAGAAGCCAAACTCCTTACAAAAGAGTTCAATCTAATTAAATGTGCAAAAAAGATGATGCAGTGGGGAGCAAAATACGTAATTATTAAAAAAGGAGAGCATGGATCTTTGATGTTCTATGATGATGTCATTTTTCCAACCGCAGGTTTTTCATTAGAAGACGTAGTAGATCCTACAGGTGCAGGAGATTCTTTTGCTGGTGCAATGATCGGCTATTTAGCAAGTAGAAAATCAACAAACATTTCTGAAATTAAAAAAGCAGTTGTATATGGCAATGTTATGGGATCCTTTGCAGTTGAAAAATATGGTTTAGAGGGATTACTGAAAATCAAAAATGGGGATATTGCAAAACGAGTCAAGATATATGAAAAAATGATTCGATTCTAAAAAGACTTAAGTTCAATTATTTCTCAAATTATTTATCATTGTCTCAAGAAACAACAGATAAAGATCGATTATATACAATATTCAAACTTCAAAAAGGATTATCCAATATGATGAAGTTGGATAGATATCCAAAAGATACCGAAGGAAGAGTTTCTGCGTTGTGTACTGCAATAATGCATGAAGCAGTAGAACTGCAAAGAACAACAAATTGGAAATGGTGGAAAACTCCAGTGGAATTTAACGAATCTGAGGCTAGAGAAGAATTAATTGACATATGGCATTTTGTTGTTCAAGCATCAATTGAGCTAAATCTGACTCCAGATGATATTCTTGACGAATACAAAAAGAAAAACGAAATCAATAGAGAAAGACAAAGAAACGGATACTAGAGAATTTTAATTTTATCCAAAATTGCTTCGTAATTAGTTTCATTGATTAAATTTACAAGATTCACATTATTTTGAAAATATTCTATTTTATTTTTTGAAACAGTAAGATATGGATCTGGACTAGTTGAATTAATTATTCGTTTATTTTCATCAATTCCGTTTTGATGTAATTTAAATAATGAATGACCAGATTTGTGACCCCAGACCTCTTTTCCACATATTATAATTGTGGTGATTTTTTGATTTTTATACACATAATCAACAAGTGAATCAATCCCCTTGTTTTCAGAAAGAAGTCGTCCTACAATAGAGACATCATTTAGAATTTTGGAATTCGCAAAATTTTTGAGCAAATCCATGCTAGAAAGAGTACAAATTGCTATTGAAGAATTTGGATTACCTAGATGAAATTCCTCATGAATTGGTAAAATGACCTTACAGAGTTCTCCAATTATTTCACCTATTGGATTCACAGAATATCACGAATGGTTTTTGCAATGAATTCGATATTATTTTGAGTCACTTTGGGATGAATTGGTAATGAAATAACATGCGAAGCAGCCCAATCAGTGACTGAAAGTTTAGTTTTTAATTTGTAAAAGGGAGTCTTGTGAACTGGTATAGGGTAATAAGATGCAGCCCCTATTCCTTTTTCATTTAATATTTTTAATATTCTATTCCGTTTGTTGGTTGCAATTGTATAGAGATACCAATTTACATTTTCATCTTTTCGTTGATGAGGAAGTTTAATTTTAAGTTCAGATAATAGTTTTGATAATAAATCAGCATTTCTTTTTCTAATTTTTAAAAAGTTTGGTAATTTTTTCATCTGAACAGTTGCAATTGCAGCATTGATTTCAGGTAATCGTAAGTTTAATCCAAATACTCTTGTATCATACCCATGAACCATTCCATGATTTCTAATCATCAATAATTTATCTCGAAATTTTTTGTTATTAGTTACAATAAAACCACCTTCACCTGCAGTCATAACTTTTGCAGGATACATGCTATAACAACCCATTTCAAAAAATGTACCTGTATGTTTTCCTTTGTAAGTAGAACCTAAAGATTGAGCAGAATCTTCAATGATAGGAATATTATGTTTTTTAGAAATTTCAGAGAGTTGTTCTACATGTGCAACATTTCCGTAAAGATGAACTGGAATTATTGCACGTGTGTTTTTGGTAATTTTTTTTGTTAAATCATCTGGATCAATAGTATAATTTTCTTTTAAAATATCAACAAACACTGGTTTAGCTCCTGTTGAAATAACAGCGTTTGCAGTTGCTACAAATGTAAATGATGGAACTAAAACCTCATCACCTTTTTTTACATCTAATGCGTATAGAGCAGCTTGTAAAGCAGCAGTACCAGAATTAACTGCAATAACATATTTTGATTTTACAAAAGATGCAGCAGATTTTTCGAAATTTTGAACATGTTTACCGCCATAATTAGTAGCTGAAGTCAAAGCACCATTTTTTAGTATAGAAGTAACTGCAATAATCTCTTCTTTACCCACTAGAGGAATGTTAATTGCAATTTTCAACAGTGATCCTGTTTATAACTACTCTATAAACCTCGTTGAATAACATGAATTTTTATATTTCAAAAATTGGCAAACGGCATTATGAAGTCACAACATCTTGAGAAATCAGATCCAGGTTACAAAATTTATCTGTATATTTTCTATGTTTGTGGATTCATAATGGCCACATCACTAATTTTTGGAGTCTACGTAACTATGATAGAGTGGATTGAAAGTGGAACATACGTTATGGGAGAAACAATTCACAATACAGTTATTCCATTTGAAAATTTTGCAAGAGTATCAACATGGATATTTTTTTCTACAATTATTGGATGGTATTGTGTTTCAAGAATTGGGTGGAGAAGAACTGCTGGAAACAAGATAGTCGGTACAAGAATGGCGTTACTTCAGTTAATGTTATTGGGATTTTCAATCATAACACTCTATGAAGTACTGTATAATTTTACAGTATTAAATGCGCAGATAACAGCTGGAATCATCGATGGAATAGTTCCTGATATTGATAAATTATCAATTGCTTATCCAGATCCTGAGAGACCATGGAATTTAATTTTTGCAACCAAAGTATTTTTGGCAGCTTTTATCATTAGCACCCATGCATTCTATCTCAGTACCAAACCTAGAAAAACTTTAGATGAATAAACAGATTAGATAAGAGAGATTTTTGATTCATTTAACATAAAAACTATTTCTAGTAGATTCAGATACTTTCAGCATGGGGTTATTTGGATCTAGTAAAGACGAGTTAAAATGTAAAAAATGTGGAACCGTTCTTTCTGATTCAGATAGATTAAAGAAACATCAAGAAAAAGCTCACAATAAGAAAAAAGAAAAATGTAGAGTTTGTGGAACTGAATTTGATACGTCTGATGATCTAAGAAAGCATAAAAAAAATTGCAAATAAAAAAAACTATTCTGATAATCCAGACTCGTATTTTGATTCTCGTTTAAGGGCTTTTTCTATTGCATCCAAATTCGCAATTTCATTTTTTGAACTCATCAAAAGAGTTTTGATCATTTCTGAGCCCAATTGAACTGATTGTTCTGGTAATGTTTCGATAAATTTTTCAAGTCCTTTCTTGTAATTATGAATTAATTCTAATCCTTCTTCAAGAGTCATAAATTATGTTAACATATCTGTTATTCAAAGCTTCCAAATTTAGATAGCGATTTGAATAACTTTATACGTTTACTTCTCAAAAGTTGTTTTGATTTGGATATAACAGAAAAAATAGATTTGATTCAAAGACCACCAACTGAAGAAATTGTAACTCAGGATGAATTAATTGAACTGTTCAAAACAAATTCTTCACCAAAACACTACATTGGATTGGAAATTTCTGGTTTTTTACATTTAGGCAGTCTAATCAGTACAGGTTTTAAGATTAACGATTTTGTAAAAGCAGGAGTTAAA
>PFRJ01000139.1 GCA_002788515.1 Nitrosopumilales archaeon CG_4_9_14_0_2_um_filter_34_16
TAAAGTTAGTATTGTTCCTAGTATTGGACCTACACATGGTGTCCATCCTGCAGCAAATGCCAATCCAAACACAAATGACATTGGATAACTAGACTTTGTTTTTTTAGGAAAGAATTTTTTCTCTATATTTAATGAACGAATTTTAGTAGACAATAGTAAAAATATTCCAAAAGTAACTATGATTATACCTCCTACTATGTTGAGGCTTTCTGTAATTTCACTTGTAGCACTTGATAGTACACCATTAATTAAGACGCCTAATACCGAAAACACAATTGAGAATCCTAAAACAAAAAATATTGTATTAAACACAATGTTTAATCTGTTAATTGATAGAACAGATCCATTTCTAGATCCAATCTCTGTCACTGTAGTTCCAGATATGTATGCAAGAAAGGCTGGAATCATAGGTAAAATACATGGTGCAACAAACGAACTCAGACCTGCAGCAAATGCTATCAGAATAGTTGGATCTGCCATACTTTAAAATTATTATTTTTCCTTTAAAGACTTCTTCCACATCTTTCCCCAATGATATGCAGTGAATTTTTAACTGGGATGATGTGTATTTTTAATATGAATAAGCGATTTGTGATTGTTGGGATAGTTTTAGGTATTGTGATCACGTTTGCTGTAATTATTGGCTCACCTGCACTTGGTGGGTTTGATATGATGCGCTAACTGAATTTTCTATATGCCTTTTCAAAAATTCCAAGTATTCTATCAACATCTTTGTCTGACAACCATGCTGTAACTGAAATTCTCAATCTAGCTTGATTTTTAGGGACTGTAGGATATCTTATTGGCTGGACAAATATTCCGTTATTGAGTAAAAATTCTCCAAAAATCATTGCTTTTTTCTCGTCGCCTATGATTATCGGGATGATTTGTGTAGTTGATGTTATGTTGTACCCAATCTGTTTGAGTCCTTCAGCGAGATGAACAACATTTTTTTCTAATTTTCTTTTTTGTTTTTCTCTGTTTGATCCAATTCTTTTCAAAGAATGATCAATTAAAAATGATGGAAGTGCTGATGTGTAGATAAATGATTTTGATTTGTTTATGAATAAATCAATCACATTATTTTGTGATGCCACATATCCTCCAAATGATCCAAGTCCTTTACTTAGACTACTTATGTACAAATCAATTTTTTTTGAAACACCAAAATATTCTGGAGTTCCTCTTCCATCATCTCCAATTACAAAATCCCCGTGAGCATCATCTACAATTGTAATTGCGTTTACTTTTTCAGATAACTCTGTAATTTGTTTTAATGATGATAAATCTCCATCCATACTGAATACTCCTTCAGTTATTACAAACTTGTTAATTCCTTTTTGTTTTAATTTTTTATTCAGATCCTCCATGTTATTGTGTTTGTAGATTGAAACTTTAGCATCTGATAGTTTACAAGATTCTATTATGCTAGCATGATTTAATTCATCACTTAGAATAATGTCTCCTTTTTTTGCTATTGTGGAAACTGCTCCAAGATTTGCCATGTATCCTGTCGGATAGATTAAACTATTTTGTTGTGATTTATGTTTTGCAAGTTTATCTTCTAGTTTTTTATAAGATTCATCATTTCCAGATACTAGTCTAGAACTTGCTTGTAGTTGTTTAATGTCTATTGGGATGTTGGGAATTCCAAGATAATCATTTGAACATAAGTTAAGGAGTTTTTTTTGATTAATTGTGATGTGTCCTTCTTTTATCTTCCCGTATCGTAATTTTCTATAGAGATTATTTGTTTTAATTTTTTCAATCTCGGCATCTACAAAAATTAGATTATGTTTTGAGGCCAATTCTTTCTATTAATTCACGATCTTTTTGAGCCTCGTTTCCGCCCATAGTGAGATACCCTTCGGTGATTATTCCATTAGCTCCGCTTTGTAATAGCTCCTCGCCTGAATCATTTAATTTTGATTCTCGCCCTCCAGAAATTTTGATTACCGATTCAGGTAACAAAAATCGAATCACTGAAAACATTCTCACGATTTCAGAATTTGGAAGTTCTGTTTGTAATTCAAGAGGAGTGCCTGGCATTGGTACAAGAATGTTAATTGTTACTTCTTCTGGATATAGTCTTCCTAATTCCAGTGCTAATTCTAATCTTTGTTCTCTTGTCTCTCCTAACCCGATAATTCCACCAGTGCATAACTCTAATCCTGCATCTCTTGCAATACCTAACGTTTTTAATCTGTCTTCATATGTGTGAGTCGTACAGATTTCAGCAAATTTTGATTTTGCAGTTTCTAAATTATGGTTGTATCTTTTTACTTTTAGTTCTTTTAATTTTTTTGCTTGTTCTGATGTTAAAAAGCCTAAACTGCATTCAACACTAATGCCTACTTTGTCATTAATCTCACTGATGATTTTACACACCTTTTCAAAATCTCTTGGAGATGGTTCTCTCCATGCAGCAACTAAACAATATGACTCTGCACCGTCATTTTTTGCTTTTTGCGCTTTTTTGACCACATCCTCAGGTGATGGTAATTGATATGTCTCTATACCTGTATCAAAAAATGCCGATTGTCCACAAAATACACAATCCTCACTACAAGCATTTTTTTTAATATTGTTTAATTGTTCAACATCTACTTTATTTCCGTTAAAATCACGAGTTATCTCGTTTGCATATTTTGCTAATTCTTTTAGATTTTCTTCTGGAATATTAAATAATTTTTTTGCATCGTCTGATGATATTCCAATTCCTGCAAATACTCGCTCTTGACAATCTTTGATGAATCCTTTTGCACACATATTGGGTGTTGATGCTTTTCTATTAATAACAATAATGATGGTCAAAATCTTTCAATTTTTCTTAAAATAATATGGATTTTCATAAGATTTGTCTTAAATAATTGATCCTCTAACTCATGTAAGAAATTCCAAAATGGCACAACTTATTGAAGAAATTTGACATGGTGTTAATAAATATAAAATAGAACTAAAAGTATAAAAATTTCACTTTTTGCAATATTCACTTTGCTTTTACCAACTATGTTCATCCCCATGATATTTGCACATGAACCGGATTTTGAAGCTAAATCATACAAGGACATTTTGAGATTATGTCATTTTTTTATGAAGAATGCCTGTTAATCGGTTCAGAAAACTTTAAGGATCATCATAAACTTTTTCTTAATACCAAAATTTGTCCTACTGTATATGAAAATATTGCATGGAATAGTCAACATCCGCAAAAAGATCTTGTGTTAATTTTTGCGATTGAAACGAAATTAAATGAAAATTCAAATTATCTTAAAGAAAAACATGTGGATGATTCCGGTTCAATTCCCAAATGGTTCAACCAAAACACAAAATGGTATTTGGATGAAATAATTTCTGAGAAAGAATTTGTGAATTCTATTGAA
>PFRJ01000053.1:0-147 GCA_002788515.1 Nitrosopumilales archaeon CG_4_9_14_0_2_um_filter_34_16
AATAACTATGTCCTCCACAGTTGAGTTTGCAGAAATAAAGGTGTACGAATCAGACACATCATTAAAACTCAAAACAGCACCATCTCCGCCATCTGGTTTTGATAGAGACATTTGATAATTTGCACTAGCAGGAATTAGATTGGTTTC
>PFRJ01000053.1:158-847 GCA_002788515.1 Nitrosopumilales archaeon CG_4_9_14_0_2_um_filter_34_16
TAAACACATCAGGGGCAAAAGGGTCAAAACCTAGTCCTAATGCATTAAGAGCTTCACCTGCGGTGTTTGATTCAATCACTTCACTAATTACAATTGTTGTTGAATCTGTATTTCCATTTACACCGTTTTGCAGAGATCCAGTAAAATCAAAGATTTGATCAACATTACCGGATAATTTCACTGTCCATCTAAAAATTGCAATATCTCCAGATTCAAGCGAATCATAAGATGTAGGAATTGGACCAGATTCAATCGTACATCCAGATCCACAAGTAAGTGCAGACGGAGTCAGATTTGCCAAAATATTGTTATTTGTACTATTATTAACAACTGTCATTAAAATTGTAGCGACGAAATCAGTAGGGATGTGATCAGGTATGGCCATCAATTGTATGTCAAGTTTTTCTTGATTCGCCGAATTAACATAAATTGATTTGACCTCTCCTCTGCCAGACACCACTTTCAAATTGTAACCTTTGGTTTCATCCATAGTAAAATCAATTAAATCTGCAATGTTTAGAGTATTTCCAGGTGCAATCTCTTCAGACAGAGTAAATTTTTGAACCACATCATTAGATCCTTGTTCGTCAATCCAAATTGTTTTTATTTCTATAGGAATTTCACCAGTGTTTTTTATCACTCCATCTAATTCCATACCAGTTGATCTTATGGATGAAATTTCAAGTGCT
>PFRJ01000053.1:879-2038 GCA_002788515.1 Nitrosopumilales archaeon CG_4_9_14_0_2_um_filter_34_16
TGCAATCATAGATTCAGAAAAATTCCCCATAATGTTAAGACTATATGATACGTAAGATAATGCCCCCACAACCACTGCAATTAAAAATACAGTTCCCACTACAGCACTAAGACCTCTATGAGAGGTCATGGTGCAATCACCGTAGAAAAGAATTGGTTTCCTCTAGATGTAAAAATTCTTACATCTAGCTCATCTGTAGATTGCCAAGGGTATGTTGCATTGAAAGATAAAGCGTCACCCGTTACAACACCACCGTTAGTGTAATGATATGAGAAGGATGTATTATTGGTACCAGTAGTATTGGTAATCTGAATGGTTGTCACGTTTAATCCCAAAATCCCAATATTTGCGACAGTCACATTGAGATGATTTGCAGTCATCAATCCCGCAGGCAATGCAAACCAAATATTTTCATAAACCAATTTTTCATTAATCTTATTCATTTGAGTATTGTACACATCATTCATTTCTTGTTTCTGTTCAGAAATACTTGTTTGAGACCACCCAAGTAACATGACTCCCATTATACTAACTGCAGATAAAATTATTCCACTAGTTACAATACTAGCTAATCCTCTACGATATCTGCCAGCAGCATAGCTAGAGAGATTAGTTTTTTTATTACGCAACAACAATTGAAGAAAAAATTATCGTATTATTACTAGTATGTAAGAAATTAAACTTACACTACAGACTGTGTAATATCTGTATTTTCAGTAGATTCAATTGTCGTCTCAATTATTTCCTTTGAGCGTTCTGCAACAGACTCTTGTAATTCTTCAAAAACAGGCTCATCTGTCTCTGTACTTCTTATCACATCCACAGATTCAACAACAGGAGAATTGTTCATTTCACCTATTGTGTGCGGAGGACATGAAACATTCAGAGTTTTCGAGAGTAAAAAGAATGTTGGAAATAATTCATGATAAATCATGGTCAAAATTTTTGGAACACCATTTTCATCTTTTTCTAAAATTTCATTTCTTTCAACAGAATCTCCAGAGATCTTGGCTATTCCCTCAAGAGCCAATCGAACATTTTTTGGATTTGACAGAGCAGTGAATCCATACTTGAAGATAGATTGATCTTCACTATTATCCACCTCTTCAATGTTAGCATCTACATCATATTTGTCTAGTTTAGTGATTTTAGGATCATT
>PFRJ01000053.1:2156-3346 GCA_002788515.1 Nitrosopumilales archaeon CG_4_9_14_0_2_um_filter_34_16
TTTCAGTACAAACCAAGTACATTTGGAACAGAAAAACAAGATAATTTCATCTATTAATCGAACTAGAATTACATCAGATAAAGTAAATCTCTCAGTGTCCGTTTCAAAAATCAAAAAAGACACACATTCGCTATCAAAAATGTATGATTTTAAAAAATACATGGATTCCTCAGATATGGCATTCCCTGAAGAAATGCACGAAATGATTCCAAAAGACACACCTCCTTATTTGGATAATGGGGAACATTATGTAGAAAGAATCGGGAGAGCTTTAAAATTTTTCAAACAATGTGCATTAATCGGTCCAAGCGGAACAGGTAAAACACACATCGTATATCTTGTTGCAGAACTAGCAGGATTACCAATATGGGAAATTAACTGTGGTCTTGCAACATCCGTTTTTGATTTGTTTGGAAGATATGTGGGGTTAGGAAAAGAAAATTGGATTGATGGACTAATTACAGGATGGTGTAGAAAAGGTGGAATATTGTATCTTGATGAGGCAAACATGATGAAACAAGATGTTGCAACTAAACTTAACCCACTCTTAGACCAAAGAGGTCACATGGTACTAACTGAAAAAGACAGCGAGATAATTCATAGACACAAACACGCATACATGATAATTAGTATGAACCCAGTATCGTCAGAATTTGCAGGTACGAAACCAATTAACGCTGCCATGCGAAGAAGAATGAGTGTTTGGCTGAATTTTGATTACATGAGTATTGGCGAGAACATAGATGAAAAAGAAATCAAGATGGTCTCAGAGCGAGGAGGTATTTCATTAAGTGACGCAGAATGCATTGTAAAAATAGGAGCTAGATTAAGAAAAGAATACAAGATGGGGGATTTACCTTACGGTCCCTCAATTGGCGATTTGGTCAATTGGGCAAAAATTTGTTCAGACGGAGCATCTATTGCAGAAGGAGGTGATGAAACCCTAGTGCCAATGACAAGTGATGATCAAGAAGTTCAAAATGAAGTAAGACAGATTATCAAGAAAGTACTTCAAATCAAGACGATAATTAAAACTCTGTAGGAATTAGTTAATTGAACGAAACAATTCAAGAAATAGCACATCAGGTATTTTTTGATATTTGTAGAAGAGAACCAACAAGTGTAGATGTATTTTTTTTAGAGCAACAATATTTTCCAAAAATAAATTACGAGCCTAGGATGACAGTATA
>PFRJ01000138.1:0-1478 GCA_002788515.1 Nitrosopumilales archaeon CG_4_9_14_0_2_um_filter_34_16
TTCATCAGGGATAGATGTTCTAGGTTCTGATTCAGTATTAGAGGTGCTAGAATTATTTTTGAAAAACGATGAGATGCTGCCAAAATTAGCTAATTTATGCGCAGATTTTCCTTCAAGAGATACATCAGGAATGGATTTTTTTCTAAACATCAAGCTAGCACCTCATATGATGTGTCCTGTACCATGGTAGCATTCTATACAGTGTAGAGAGTAAAAGGAAAATGTTGTTCAAATGAACGAACAAGCGTTAAAACGCATAGTTTACGCATAGATGCTGAAATTGAAATTTAACATTTTTAAAGATAGTTTGTCAGCATTGCAAAAAATACAATCGACAAACAAGACAGAAAATATACCCAAAAACATACCCAAGACAGTTTCAGAGGAACTAGAAGACGATTTCAACATTCCAAAATACATGACACTATCAAAATTAGATTGGGACAATAATGAAATCCATGCAGGCATAATTAAAGATCCTACAGCAAAGGGAGGGTTAAGATATCAAGTAATAGAACCGGTTCTGTCAGAAAGAGATCAAAAGGCTTTTGAAATTATAAAAAAATTACTAATGACAGAACTCACAGTTTCATTACACGATATTAAATCAAAAAAAGATGCAGAAAGAAGATTAAAAAAGAAGATCACGTCAATGATTAAAAAATATAGATTAAAAATACCTCCAAAAAATATTGCAAAAATCAATTATTTTGCAGTAAGAGATTTTGTGTACCTTGGAAAGATAGAACCACTGATGAGAGATCACATGATAGAGGAGATTAGTTGTGATGGAACAAATATTCCAATTTACATTTGGCATAGAGAACACGAATCAATGCCAACTAACATCATATTTGAAAAAGATATAGAATTGAATAATTTCTCAAGAAAAATGGCATATATTTGTGGAAAGCATGTCTCCATGGCAGACCCAATCATCGACGCATCACTACCAAACGGAAGTAGAATCAATCTAACTTTGGGTCATGAGATCACAAAACGTGGGAGTACATTTACCATCAGAAGATTCAGAGCAGATCCAATAACAGTTATTGATTTGATAAAATTTGGAACAATGTCAATAGACATAGCAGCATACATGTGGTATTTAGCAGAAAAGAAATCAACCATGCTTGTCGCAGGGGGAACTGCAAGTGGCAAAACCACAGCCCTTAATGCACTAGCCACATTCATCAGACCAGGGGAAAAAGTAGTCAGCATAGAAGATACGCAAGAGCTGAATTTACCTCATGAAAATTGGATTCCAGCAGTATCTAGACAAAATTTTACAGATACGCAGGTAGGAGAAATTAATCAGTTTGATCTTCTAAGAGCGGCCCTAAGACAAAGACCAGACATTATCATCGTAGGAGAAACCAGAGGGAGAGAAGCATACACGTTGTTTCAAGCAATGGCTACAGGGCACGGAGGATTTTCATCAATTCACGCCGATTCAGTAGATGCAACACTAACAAGAT
>PFRJ01000138.1:1484-3349 GCA_002788515.1 Nitrosopumilales archaeon CG_4_9_14_0_2_um_filter_34_16
CATCGCCAATGGATGTACCAAAGGCACTAATCGCAAACAGTCTTGATTTGATTACATTACAATTAAAAATTAGAGTAGGTGATAAATCTCTAAGAAGAATCATCCAGGTTTCAGAAATCAATGGAATTGATGAAATTACAGGCCAAATTAAAACTCATGAAATTTTCAAATGGAATCCAAGAACAGATGTTCATGAATATATGGGAAATAGCGTAATTTTCAAAAAACTCAAAGAACGGGATGGGGATACAGAAGAGAAAATCAATTACGAATTAACAAAAAGAAGATTAGCATTAGAATGGATGGTAAAAAATGATATTCGTGATCATAGAGAAGTGTCTTCAAATGTAATGGACTATTATGCAGATCCTGAAAGATACTATGAAAGAAAAAGATTGGAGGTGCAACTTTGAAACTATCAGGTACCAAGCAAAAAAGAAGAGTGCAAGAAGAATCAGTAGGGCAATTACACGTGTATAGTTATAAACTGCTAAATGAACATGTTAAATTTTTACATCCAAAACTAACATCATTAGATAAATCAATCAAGCAAGCAATGATGCCAATTCCATTTGAGGTATATGTTTCAAGCATGGTATTTTTTAGTATAATTGCAGGAGCATGCGGCGCGGTAATGGGATTAATTGCGTCTCAATTTATCAACATACAACCAGCTAGTATGGGAATGATTCTTCCATTGTTAAGTGGACTGATGTTATTTGGAATGACATTTGGGATACTGCAAATGATTCCAGCAATCAGAGTGAAAAACAGATCGGCAAAACTGATTGAAGAGATTCCACATTTCATTGGATACATGTCAACCTTAGCTACAAGTGGTCTTACACTTGAGGGCATTTTCAAGGCCATTGCAAAGGAAGACACGGATGAAGATATTGTAAAAGATGCCAGATTCATCGTAAGAAATATCGATATTTTAGGCATGGATTTGATTAGTGCTATCAAAGATTTAGTTCATAGAACTCCATCAGGACCATATTCAGAATTACTAGAAGGAGCAATCGTCACGGTACAATCAGGAGGAGATCTTAAAGAATACTTTAACGCAACTGCCAAAGTTCAGCTAGAAGAAAAGAAGATGTTAATGCAAAAGACTACAGAATCACTAGGCAGTGTTGCAGAAATTTACACTATTTTACTAATTGTATTTCCACTGCTTGCAGTAATCATGTTATCAATTATGGGAATAATGAGTCCTAGCCTTGCAGGATTTGATTTGCTTACATTGATGAACATACTAACATTTGCAGTTATTCCGTTGAGTGGAGTGTTAATGTTAGTTATGATGGACACCATGGTGCCAAAGAGGTAAGACATGGAAGTAGTAAAAAGAAAACAAACCAGCAAACTAGAGCCTTCAGAATCAATACTAAAAAATGACATTCTAAAGACAATTGTATTTTCATTGATTGCATCCATTAGCGTCCTGGCGATGAGTTTCTATTTTTCAGAATATTCCAACTCCACTACAATTAGAGATGTCGGATTGATTTTTGGCATAATGGTAGGAATCATACCATTAACCATACATCAGTTAAAAGAAGTTCAAAGAAGAGACAACATAGATAGAAATCTACCAGTGTTTTTGTTAGCTTTGTTAAGCTCAGTACAGAGCGGTGCCAATTTGATCAAAGCAATAGAGCAAGCAGGAGAAAGAAATCTAGGAGCGTTAACCCCAGAATTGAAAAATCTTAGAGCAAATCTTAGTTGGGGAACACCAATTGAGGATGCGTTTGAAAATTTTGCAGAAAGAACAGGAACCAGAGTTGCAAGACGGGTTACAGTATTACTAGAGATGGCAATGAAAATCGGAGGAGACGTGTCAGAGAATCTAGAGATGATTC
>PFRJ01000109.1 GCA_002788515.1 Nitrosopumilales archaeon CG_4_9_14_0_2_um_filter_34_16
AAAGGTATTAAATTTAGAATGATAGGTTCTGTTGCATTATCGAGACCCAAATCTTAAATAAAATGACGGATGATAAAACATGTTGAGAGCAATTAAATCAATCAAACAAATCATACCATCGAATCAAGACCTTGATAATATGATGGAAATTTTCAAAGATATGATGAATCACTGTATCAGGATTGGAATAAAAGAGAATTGTTCTACACTCAAAAGAATGTCCATGTTATCATACCATGAGTTGAGAAACTATGACATCATGTCATCATACAAGATTTGTGCAATTTCTCAGGCTTGTGGCATACTTTCAAAATACAAAAAGGAATTCAAAAAGAATCCAAACGCAAAGATGCCATACGTCACCAAACCATATATTACAAACTGCTACAACATAAAACATAACAACTCTTTACTGACAATCCCGTTCAAGTATCATAATCCGATTAATATTCTCCTGAATAATCACACTCAGAAAATCCTGTCCAATCCAGCCTTGAGAGTGCGTTCTTTCACGATTACTGCTCTCAACATCAGTATTTGTATCTCAAAAGAGGTTGAAATGATTGAATGTACCAAGATAGTTGGAATAGACAGGAATCTGAGGAATGTTACGTGTGGAAATGACGAATCAGTGACATTCTACAAGACAAACAAACTCTTATCCATCAAGCAAAACACAATCTATGCAAGAAGTGGATTCAAGAGAAATGATAATAGAAAGAAAAAACAGTTCTACAAGAACATGCAGAACAGAATGCAAAACAGGACAAAGCAGTTCATACACAAAATATCAAAGAAGATTGTCGACAATGCAGTAGAGACAAAGAGTATGATTGCATTTGAAAACTTGAAGGGAATCAGAAAACTGTACAGAAAGGGAAACGGTCAGGGGAAAAACTACAGAAGAAAACTCAATGGATGGCAGTTCTATGAACTGCAAAGACAGGTAGAATACAAGGCATTGTGGGAAGGAATTCCAGTAGTCTTTGTAGATCCAAAACGCACAAGCAAGTTGTGTCCAATATGCGGATGTAGAGTCCAAGAGGACAAAAAGAACCAACGAAAACTAATGTGCATTAATTGTAAGAAAAGCATGGACAGGGATGTCCTTGCTGCAATGAATATTTCTTACAAGGCGTGGTCTAGGTTTACCCATGCTAGAGATGATACAGGTGAAGCGAAGTGTTCCATTTTTGAGGAACCGATGACGGAATCCAAATTGGTAATCCGAATAGTCGATGTATCAAAGTGTATTTCGAGTAGGTCTCGATAATGCAACAGAACCAATAATCTGTGATACATATGGCACCACGAAAGGCATCAATCAAACGAAATACAAAGGAAACTAGTGTGTCAGTATCTGTAAATCTGGATGGTACTGGAAAAACTAGCATCAAAACTGGAATAAATTTCCTTGATCATTTGATAGTATCATTTGGTAAACATGGCATGATGGATCTCAAAGTTGATGCTAAATCAAATGACAATATTGAACATCACCTCATTGAAGATACTGCAATTACAATAGGACAAACAATTGACAAGGCATTAGGCACTAGAAGTGGTATTACTAGATTCAGCTATGCTTCTGTACCGATGGATGAATCTATATCTGAGGCTTCAATTGATCTAATCAAACGACCATTTTGGAAATTAACTTTGTTGATTAAACGAAATAAAATTGAAGACATTTCTAAAGAAGATTTAGAACATTTCTTCCAGTCTCTACTGCAAAATCTGAACAGTTGCATTCATCTTACTGTAAAGTATGGAGATAATGATCATCACAAAGTAGAATCTGCCATAAAATCATTAGCTGTAGCATTAAGAAATGCGTCCATGTTAGACAAGAAACAAAAAGGCATACCAAGTACAAAAGGTTCAATGTAATGGTAGATGTTGCAATTTTTGATTATGGTGCTGGAAATATTTTCAGTCTGAAAAATTCTCTTGAAAAAATAGGCGCCACAGTTGACGTAATAACTGATTTTGACTCTCCTAATGTTTATTCAGGTTTGTTTCTTCCCGGTGTTGGTAATTTTGATCCTGCTATGAATAGTGTTAGGAATTTATCCAAAATCCAATTTCAAGACTATGTAGGAAACATGCCTGTTTTAGGAATTTGTCTTGGGATGGAGATGTTTTTTGAAAAAAGTGAAGAAGGAAAAGAACATGGTTTGAATATAATTAATGGTGAGGTAATTGTACTTCCATCATCAATGACAGTGCCTCACATGGGATGGAATAACCTTGAAATAAAAAAACCAGGAAAAATTCTTGCGGGAATTGAAGACGGTTCTTGGGTGTACTTTGTTCATTCATACAGAGTCAAACCTGATTCTAATGATGTAATAACTGCAGTATCCGACTATGGAATCAAAGTTCCAGCTGTTGTAGAATATGAGAATTTTTTTGGTACACAATTTCACCCTGAAAAATCAAGTACTGTGGGAAAAATCATGTTAGAGAATTTTCTTAAAGAGTGTAAAAAATGAAAATAATTCCTGCAATTGACTTGATGGGTGGAAAAGTTGTAAGATTATACAAAGGAGATCCAAATCAAAAAACCATATACAGTACAAATCCTGTACAAATTGCCAAACAATGGGAATCTGACGGTGCTGACATTCTTCATTTAGTGGATCTTGATGCAACGCTTGGCCTAGGCTCCAATCTTGATATTATTAAAAAAATCCTTGAGACAGTATCAATTCCTGTAGAAGTTGCTGGTGGATTACGTGACAAGTCACTAGTTACTGAAGTTGCAAACTTATCCGAAAGAATAGTATTGGGAACTTTAGCCTTTAAGGATAAATCACTGTTAAAATCACTATTATCTGAACTGGGACCAAAAAAAATTGTAATATCAGTTGATCATAAAGATGGTGAAATTGTTATTCATGGTTGGCAGAAAGATACTGGAATTAAGTTAATTCCTGCAATCAAAGAATTTCTTGATATGGGATTCACAGAATTTTTATTAACTAATGTTAGTCGTGATGGAACTCTTGAAGGTCCTGATTTGGAATTTTTAGAACAGGCATGTAATTTACCTAATGCGCATATCATTGCAAGTGGTGGTATTTCTAATGTCAATGACATTCAAAAAGTAAAAGAAAAAAATGCATTTGGAGTTATTCTTGGAAAAGCACTATATGAGAACAGACTATCAATTGGAGATGCAAAGAAACTATCATGACATTAACTAAAAGAATCATCCCTTGTTTAGATGTCAAAAATGGGCGAGTT
>PFRJ01000120.1 GCA_002788515.1 Nitrosopumilales archaeon CG_4_9_14_0_2_um_filter_34_16
CCAGACGTTACTGTACAAGGCAAAGACCTGAGAATGGCCCAAGCCACAGACGGTAACTGGTATGGTTATTTCGCTGATTTACAAGCAGCTCTAGCAGCAGACGCAACACAAACTGCAACATCTACAACAGGTTTGCAATTTGGTACTGGTTGTACTGCAGCTTCAGCAACAACTGTTTCAGGTATAACATTATCTCAAACAGAAGGTGTGTTCTTTAGAGGAACAATGAATACTGGTGGAACAGCAGGTGCACTAGTTGCATGTACTGGTCCAGCAACCACTCCACTTATGCACGTAATCAGAGAAAATAAAACACTAAACAACAACACCGCAACAGGAAACGGACTTGGTCAACTTGGATTAACAGTTAAATCAAACTTGTGGCCATTTATCCAACTATACGATCTAAACCCAACTGGTAGCGTTGTAATTAACTATAACAAAGGTGGTGGTGTTCAATCAACAACACTTACTTTTGATACAGTTGATCAATTCGCCAAAGTTGAAGCAGATCGTACTGTATTTCCACAGCGTGCAAATGTACACCTCACACTAACTGATGTACAACTAAATATTGACCCAACTGACGAGGATTCTTGGACTTGGGGAACAACCTCATCTAACAGTACAGTCTATTATCAACTGTTCAATGAAAATGGAGCAGCTGATGCAGATGGTACTGCAGGTGCAGTAAACCTCAAGAACAATCTCGGAACAGCAGAATTTATGTTTGAAGATAACGGTATATTACTTATCAACGCAGATGCACAAGGTATAGGTACAAAAGTATTATCAATCATCGACAACGGTGATTCTATTACTAACGGTACCCTAACTGGTGATATCTCTAAAGTTGGTACATCTACTACTGGTGGATCTGGTTCACTTAAACCAGGAAGCCAGCCAGTAACATTTACTGAACTATCATCAAACTCTGGTCTCTTTTCAAACTATGATGAAAACGATGTATCAAACTTGGCTATCACAACTGATGCTAAGAGAGGCACATCAGCATCCATAGACTACAATGAGACACCAAAAACCATTCTAGTCGGCTTTGGATTCGGTACTATCGATATCCAACCAACCGATGACGAATGGAACTCTGGTGAAGAAATTCCTGTTGTACTAGTTGATACAGATGCAAACTTGAACAGCAGAGTTGATGAAGATCTTGATCTTAACAACCCTGACGTTCCACTCATTCCATCTTTAACTACAGGAGATCCATTCTCCATAGGTGAAGCTGGTACTGGTGTTACAACTCTACAAAAAGCAATATTCTTCAACGATACCACCTTTACTTTCAATAGTAAAGATGGTGCAGGTGGAGATGTTGTGAAAACTGTCACAACTAAGACAGGTGGAGCTGCAAGCCCAGGTTTGAATGTCACTGCAACTGTTAATGTCGATAAATTTAGTCAAAGAGCTATCTTAGATCCAATCGCAAGTGCAAACAATGTCACAGCATTAGCTATTGACTTAGCAACAAATGCTAACGAACTCAGACAATCAATTTCTGATACAAGAGGCACATCACTTGAGAAACTACATGGATTCAATTTGTTTAACCAAGACTTGAGAAGCATTAACGCAACAGGTGTATACTCTGTTTATCTCTTAAACAATACCAGCGCAGCAGGTGTCTTCAATAGCACCAGCAATGGTCTTGCAACAGGAACAACAGCTATTAACCTTTTGAACGATACTGATGCACAATCATTGAGCCTACTTAACGCAACTGGTACCGGTGCTGGTTCCACATTAAATAAAGTCGTAACGGCATTATTTGATATGGACAACACTGATAAGATCGGTTTGTTATGGGTCATTGAAAATTCTCTAGGTGGCGGTTATTCAATTGATGGATCAATTAACGAAGCTATCGTTGCAGACTTTTTCTCTTTCGGATTTAAATCCGATGGTGATGAATCTGGCGAAAGAGTCGCTAACCAAATCGTTAGACTTGAACTTGAAGAAACAGGTGATAATACAAGTACCTTTGAAGGTTCCTTGGAATACATCATGGTTAATCAAGTCAATATTCTTGATGCAGCTACCTATACTGGTCTATCCCCAATTGCAGATGACCCATCTTTCATCGTAATTGAAGACCTAACAGATGAAGACTCTCCAAGAGTTAATTATCTGGACCTAGGTGCAGATGGTGTATCAACACAAATTGCAGACCAAGAAGAGGCTCCAAGCCACTCTGGTATTGTATCTTTCGATAATGATTCATACAAGACAGCTGACACAGTTACTATCACATTAGAAGACTTTGATCTTAACACAGATTCCGATCTGATTGATATTTACACCGTCGTAACTACAACAGGTGATCCAGCCTTTGATGCAGTCGGTAAATCCGGCTTAATCTCAGGCCTATCATTTGGTGCATTAGGACGTGTATTGGATGTCACATTTGATGACGGAATCTGGACTACTCCTTCTGCAGGAGGTTGCCTTACTGCATTAACTAATGCAGGAATTGATACAGGACTTGGCGCAACTGGATTTACTCTAGTTGAAACTGGCCAAGAAACTGGTAAATTCATCGGCGATTTCCAAATTCCATCTTCATACTGTCCATCTGGTAAAACCGCTTCAACGGATTTGACCCCAGTAACTGGACTTGATATTGAAGTCAACTATGTTGATTTCAGAGATGCAAGTGGTGAAATCATCGAAGTAGGTGATGCCGCAGGAGTTAGAGCCAGCACTGGTTCTATTAGTCTAGATAGAACAGTTTACCCAGTACCATTCGGTGTACCATCGGATTTCGCAGAAGTAACAACTACTGAGACTCCAAATGGAAGAGCAATATTCCCAGTTCACGCAACTGGTATGAGCGATTCTGGTACAACAATCGACACAGGTGAATTCCTATCAAAAGGAGATCTAACTATTCACATTAGAGTTAACGACCCAGACTTTGATATATCCGCAAGTGGTGAAGATCAAATTTCACAAAATGTTGCAGGTGTTAGCCCACCAAGAGGACCAGTAAAGATCTCTGTAATCAGAGGTTCTGACTCTGTCATACTTGGTTATGCAGGCAATGCAACTGTAGCAAATGGTGTAATTGATACAGCATTGGCAAACCCATCTGGCTTTTCAGCTAGATCCTTGGGCCCATTAGTTGAAATCGCACCAGATGCAGGTATTTTCGAGTTAGACTTTGCAATACGCTATACTGACGGTCCACAAAGTACAACCTGTCCAACCACAAGTGCTTTCACAAACACTAAGGATACTTCAGGTACCGCAGTAACAGACAGATTTGACGCAGCCGCAACATCTGGTAATTACTGTATCTTACAAGGAGATATTCTCCAAGTAGAATACACTGATCCAGCTGATGCATCAGGTGATGTCAATACTGTAACTGATTCTGCTACTTTCGACCTCAGAAATGGTGTCTTACAGTCTGACAAGTCTGTATACATTATCGGATCCGATATGATCTTAACCCTCATTGAGCCAGACCTTGATTTGGACAATGACGGTGCAGAAACATATGACTTGGACTTGATTGAATGGGATTCTGACGCAGCAACTACTACCATGGGTAACCTTGGTGGCAGTGAAAACGCAGCAGCATTCGATCCAGAACCATCAGCCTTTAGGGAAACAGGTGACAGCACTGGTATCTTCCAGGTTGTAATCGAAATTCCTCAAATACTAAGCGGTGACCAACTCGAAAGAGGAGAGGAAATCGTTTTAGAATACACTGATTGGGGACCAAGCGGAGCTGACTATGTAGGTAACGAAGATGAAGATGTCAACTTGACAATCTTTACTTCTAACTTTGGTGCAACTGTCGAACTTGACCAAAAAGTATACACATGGACTGATAAAGTCTACATTACCATCGTCGCACCAGATCACAACTTCGACAGTAACTTAGTTGATGAAATCGGAGAATCCGGCAATGACCCAATAAAGGTCTCTACTAGAGGATTCTCTATCAAGGACTATAAACTCGTTGAAACTGGTACTGACACAGGCATCTTTACAGGTGAAGTAATCCTCACAGGATTCTCCCATGATGCTGATGGTGACGGCACTAATGATAAAACATTAGGTTCAGCCACAGGCTCAGGTCCAACTGATGGTAAACTTCCAACTGATGATGATGACGGACTTACAGTCTCCTTTGAATTCTCAGAGGATGAAACAGTAGTCGGTTCAGCACTAATTAGATGGAACATCGGTGAGGTACAATGGTTAGAAGCAAGCTACCCAGCAAGCGGAACAGGTGTTGTAAGAGTAATTGATCCAGACATGAACTTAGATCCAGAAGCAGTCGACAACTTCAGCGTCGACGTGTGGTCTGACTCCGATGCCGGAGGTATTGACCTTACTGTAACTGAGACTAATGAGGCAACTGGAATTTTCGAAGGAACTGTATTCTTTACAGTATCTGATGAATCTTCTGGTCACAGACTCAGAGTCGCAGAAGGTGACACTGTCACCGCAGAATATGAGGACAATACACTACCAGATCCATACACAACTGCAGATGAACTTGATATTACTGCCACTTCACTAATCGGCACTGTAGTACCACCTCTCGAGAGAGCACCAGCTGCTAACTTGAGAACCGTTGACGCATTCGGTAACAGTCTTAGCACTGTATCCGTTGACCAACAGGTACAAATCAGCGCTGACTTAGCAAATGGTCAGGATAGAGAGCAAGCATTTGCATACTTGGTACAGATCCAGGATGGTAACGGTGTTACAGTCTCACTAGCATGGATTACAGGTTCACTATCTGCTGGTCAATCATTCAGCCCAGCCTTATCATGGATTCCAATTGAAGCAGGAACATACACTGCTACTGCATTCGTTTGGGAGTCTGTAGATAATCCTACGGCATTATCACCACCAGTAAGTACGACAATAACTGTACAGTAAGAAACTAGTTCACATTATCCTTTTTTTCTTTTTTTTGAATCTTCTCTTAACGTTAGTTGTAGACAATTTTTCCAGAAGTAATATCTAGGAGGAGATTGTCAATTAATTAAATTGAAATTTCACATTTTGTTTTCTTTCTTGTTTGCTATTCTGCTTGTAAATACACCAAACTCGTTTTCAGAAAAATTTGAAGCGTTCACTAGCAATCAGGTCTATTCTAAAGAGCAAATTCTTTTTGTTTACGGTCAAGGTGCACCAAACGAAAACCTGATCATTCGATTATTTGCACCAGACGAAACCATTGCAAAGTTTGATCAAATCACAACTGATGATAAAGGCGTATTTCATCATGCTTTATTGACGTGGCCACAAGAATCAACTAATTTTCCTTTTGGAACATACACTGTTGAAATAATAAGCACAGAACAAGGACTATCAAAAAAAATAGATCTTAAATTTACTTCCACATCTGAGCTAATCGAAGTTCCAGTTGAACGTCAGCTTAACGTACTAGTGTTTGCCCCTGAAACTACTGCTGTTGGAAATCCTATTAGGATTTTCGTCCAGACAACCAGTGATGGTCTTTTAATTGGAAACACTCCTACTGAATTATTGGGTACAACACACGTTCATTTGCCATCTGGAATATCCGTCCCTTTATCAAATTCATTTAAGACATTGCACCAAGGATTGTACTATGTAGATTATACTCCTATAGAAGAGGGAACACATGTGTTTCACGTTGTTGCATTTAGCCAAGGTACAACATCGCATGGCTCATCTGCAACCAATGTGATAAGTCAAGATTTGGGAGGAATTTCCGAAGATCTGTTAAACCTAAATTCTGTTTTAAAAAACACATCTGATGAACTTGACATTCTTCAATCTGAAATCCAGGGGTTTGATACTACCTTAAAACATGCAAGTAGTCAAATTGATGAAAATATTGGAACATTTGCACATTCTGCTGAATCAATCAGCGAATCATCTGCGCAGCTCAATGCATTATTACTGCCAATCATTGCGTCAATTGGTCTTATCGTTGCATTACAAGTTACAATCCTTGCACGCAGAAGATAGTTATAGTGAACCATCATCCAACAAATTGAATGATCTCTTCTTGTTTCATTGAGCCGTTTGGGTTCTCCACAAGCGTTACTTTCCGCAGTTCCTGCGGTAGTTTATCGTGATTGAATATCTTCAATCCTTTTTGCAAGATGTTAATGCTTGCATTGTAATCTCTATCACTTGTCAAACCACATTTGTTACATTTGTGAATTCTTACAGCTAAACTTTTTGGAACTGTATTACCGCATCTTGAACAATCTATGGTTGTATTCCTTGCTGGAACTTGAACTAACATCCTGCATTTATATTCTAGTTTTTGCACAAATGATCCCCAACTTGCATCTGCAATGCTTTGAGCCAACCTGTGATTTTTCATCATGTTTGTCTTTTCTAATCTTTCTATAAACACCACATCGTTATTTCTGGCATATTGTGTGGATAACTTGTGCTGAAAATCCTTTCTTTTGTTTGATATCTTTTCATGTACCCTTTGCATGTGTAGTATTGCTTTTAGCCTGTTGTTGCTGCCTTTCTTCCTTCTTGAAACCTTACGCTGTATTCTTGCAAGTGGTTTCAGCATCTTTTGTAGATTCCTTGGATTTGGTGTATGATTGTCATCAGAGTCATAGGTAAATGACTTGATTCCCACATCAATTCCAACGCATTTGCAAAATATTTTTTTTGGAATTAAAGGTTCTTGTATATCTAAAGTAATACATGCAAACCACTTTCTGCTCTTTGATTTTGTAACTATTACTTGTTTTATTTTTGAATTTGCCGGAATTTCTCTGTGTAGTCGTATTTCGATATGGCCAATCTTTGAAAGATGCAGATATCTATGTTTACCACACTGTTCAAATTTGTAACCCGTCTGATTGTATGTGAACGTTCTATAGTCAGAATATCTGCAAAACCTCAACTGTCCCGTCTTGTGTCCTTTTTTACTCAATTCCATAATTGCTTTTTGAGATCCATCAATCTGTGTAGAAACTGCTTGTAACATTTTAGAATGATAGTTGTAAAGCCATGACTCTGCTTGTTTTAATTCAGTCAAATAATAATTACAGTCATTTCGTGAAACAAATCCATTTTTGGCATGTTCAACAAATTTGTTGTAAACCCATCGACAAACAGCTAGGTTATTTTGTAGTTTCTTTTCTTGTACCTCATTAGGATATAGTCGAAATTTGTAGTTTCGAGTTAATATCATCACGCTAATTCTATATGACAAGTAATGTTAAATTGTTTTTCATGGAAAAAGATGTAATCTCAACTGTATGTAAATTAATTATCATTATTATATGATATTTAAAATATGGAAAGAAACCTATTTTGTAGCATCAAAGAGTTTATTGATGAATCTATTCAAGGTATCAATAGGATTCTCATTGAATTTATCTCATAAATACAAAAACATGAAAATTATCATGATGCCCAAAGTGGCTACTTTCTTTTTAATACTTCTTGTTTCTCCAATACTAACTAACTCACATGCGTTTATTCCTGTAGATTTGAATGATGTCACTGCTGAAAACACTCTAGTTTTTAATTCAGGTATTGTAGAAATTGATTCTAATTTTTTTACAGAAAATAATTTTAAAAGATATCTGATATTTGGTAAAGATTTACAACAAAATGATTTCCTAAAAACTAATTCAATATATGGAATTCGATCTGACAATGGTTTTTTTTTAGTTTCAGTTCTTTCTAAAGATTCTGCATCCAATCTAGTTTCTCAAGGATATACTGTCATTGAAGATTTCAAATTAGACTTTTACAATGAAGATGAAATTCAAGATGCCTCAAGAATTGGGGATATCACAGGTTCCAATTTGGCTAAAAAACAATATGGTTCATCAGGTAATGGAACTGTAATAGCTGTTGTTGATACTGGTGTAGACTTCTCAAATCCTGACGTACAGCATTCACTAGCACGAGATGACGTTAATCATCCAATAATGCTTGATCCTGATGGACAAGGAATTGTTTTGACTAATGCAACTTTTTTTGCATATATTGATGAAAATGAAATTATTCGAAATTACAGTAAACCAATTCCATCACACATGACATCTTCAGTCTATGTGTCTCGTGATGGTGTGTTCCTTGATATATCTCAAGGTGGCAAAGGAAGTAACATACCAATATACAATTCGTTTTTCCCCCAGATTGGCTCTTCAATTATTTTCAATGGAACATTATCTGATGACATGAAAATTGGTGACGATAATAGAAATTACATAAAATCAAAAAGTGGAGTGTATCATTTAGGGGTGATATACCAAGGAGGATTGCAAGGCCCAATGGCTAGAATACAGGTGGTTCCTGTTCTTCTAGTTGATTCTTTTATCTCTGGAGTTTATGATACTTTGATTCCAGATCTCAGTACTTCTTGGGAAGACTATACGCGATTTGATCTAGCACCCGGAAAAAAAGCAAACTATGATTTTGATTTCACTGATGAAAAACCAATTGTATTGGGCAGTGGAAAAGAATTTCTTGTATATGATTCAAACAATGATGGGATAAATGATTACAGTGCTGGAACATTTGGCGCTCAAGTCCTTGATGTTTATGGTGCAATAAAAAATAATTCTACTGATATCGATGATACTCTAAAAGCAATTAATGGCACTTTATTACCTGCATTAGATTCAGATGGTGAGTTTTTTGGATTGATGACTGATTTTATGGGTCATGGAACTTCCAGTGCTGCATCTATTACTTCACGTGGACAAGAGACTTATGATATTTACAACAATTCGAAAAAATATTCCATTACTGGTGTAGCTCCTGACGCAAAAATCATTCCAGTAAAAGCACTGTGGTTTGGTGATACTGTGTATGGTTGGTTATGGTCTGCAGGTTTTGATAATCAATACCATGACTGGAAATTTTCAGGTAATCCAAGAGTAGATGTAATCTCTAACAGTTGGGGCGTATCTAATTTTCCTTCTTTTAATGTGTCTCCTGGAATGGATGTATTGTCATTAATCTTGAGTGTTTTGGTAACTCCAAATTCTTTAGATAATGATTATCCCGGTGTCACAATAATTTCTAGTGCAGGAAATTCTGGCCATGGATATGGGACAATTGGATTGCCTAATGCATCTCCGTTTGGAATTTCAGTCGGTGCCACTACAAACAATGTATTTGTTGGATATGGTCCTTTCAAAGATCAACCGCGATTTGGAAACACAATTGATCATTTCAACCATGTAATTGATTTTTCTAGTAGAGGACCTGGGTCTATTGGAGATCCGAAACCTGACATTATGAGCATTGGCGCTCATGGGTTTGTACCATCAAACGTATTGAAAATTCACAAGGATTCAACTGATGAATCTTTTTCGTTGTTTGGTGGCACTAGCATGGCTGCACCGTTGGTTTCTGGCAGTGCGGCGATTTTAATCGAAGAGATGAAAAAACAATCAAAGGACTATGATTCTTTTCTGATTAAAAATATTCTAATGTCTACTGCAACTGATTTGTATAATGATCCGTTGACTCAGGGCTCTGGTTTAGTTAACGTTGAATCTGCTCTGAATTATGTTAATGGCAAAAATGGAGTGTTCATAGTTCACAATAATAATTCGTATGACAACATTAAGGAAATTCTTGATCCTGCAATCAAAAAAATAAACTCAACAGATATGGGATTTGAAAAATTTCAATTACCCTTACGTTCATTTCCTATGACAAGTTGGTTTGCAGGACAGTTGCTTCCAGGGGATAGAAGCACAACAACTTTTACAATTGATAACCCTACCAACGACACACTTGTTATTAATGTGAATCCTCAAACTTTATCATTAATTACAAAAACTCAATTCAATGGAACAACAATGCTTCGGCAACAAGATTCCATACTGAATAAAACCGATACTTTTATTCCAAATTATGTTAAACTATCAAATCTTGGACATGATTCTAATTTAGGAAATTTCTTCAACGAAGATAATCCAATTCCTGAGGAATCATCTTTAATGATCTTAAATGTGAATTTTAACTTCAGCGATTTTATGAATAACACCTCTGATGTTTATGCTGATGATCTCAAAATCGCTTCATTGTATTTGTATGATTGGATTGATAACAATAATGACACAAAAATTACTAGCGATGAACTATCCATGGTAAATAGAGCTGGTTCATGGGGTACAGTTCAGGAGTTAAGAGTTTCTGAACCTAATGATAAATTTAAAGGAGTTCCGTTAGTTGGAGTATACCCAGTACCTACAAGATATTCATATTGGTTAGGTGATACAAAACAAAATTCGACTTCAATGGACTATACAATCTCTGCAAGTTATTACGAAAAAGAAAAATGGCCTCTATTGTGGTCAAACTCTGAAATAATTACTGTCCCTCCAAATGACTCTTCCACAGTAGACATAACACTAGTAACTCCAAATGATTTTCAAACTGGAGTTTACCAAGGATTCCTAAGCTTTGAAAGTGATAAACATACAGTAAATGCACCAGTATCTTTTGTAATTAAACAACCTGTAATAGAAAATGACTCTGCAATTGTAATCAAAGGAATACAAAGTAATGATGTTCTTTATGGAAATGGGTATACTAAAGGTGCATTTGACATGGTTAATCGCTACATGGCAGGCGACTGGCGACAATATTATTTTGACATTCAGAACGAATCAATCAATTCTGCATCAATAGAGATTTCATGGATTAATGAAGACACAAATCTGTCCGTATTTGTGACAGATCCATCTGGACAAATAATTCAAACTAATGTTCCGTCTGGAGTCTTTGGACATTTTCTTGATTGGACATCACTTGATTGGCTTGGCAATTCCGTCTTTAGTCAAGGCGGAGGATTCTTTCCAGTAAAAAACAAAGATGACACTTCTACAGTGTTGTATGTGCCAATTAATCAAACTGGTACTTACACAATTTTAACGCACTCTACTTTGTTTGGTGGCGAATCCACCACTGAACCAATAACACTGGCAGCAAAATTTACTAACATTTCTTCTAATATGATATCTCAAAATCAACAAATTGACATTGAATCTGAATTGGTTTCTGAAATTAAAGAAGATACTATACCCCCTCAAAACGTTTCTAATACAATTAATGATACATCAAACACACAGCCAGAATCTGATTCATCTTTTAGTACAGGAATTGCAATTGGTGTTGGCATTGGTATTGCGATCGGAATACTGTTTATTTTTATCATTAGACAAAAACCTCCCAAATAATTGAAGGTTCTGTGAAGTTATCGAGACCTAACCAAGTCATTAAGTATATCTGATGTGGAGATTCACTGTTGAAGGCTGTCAAATCAATCAAGCAACAAATCCCTGAAAATCATGACATGAATAACATGATGGAAACATTCAGAGACATGGTAAACCATTGTATCCGAATTGGTCTAAAATACAACTGTTCCACACTGAAAAGATTATCATTACTTTCATACCATGAATTACATCAATATGACATTTTATCATCGTACAAACTAAACGCCATATCACAGGCATGTGGGAGATTGTCACAGATGAAACGAGATATCAGAAAGGGAAAGAATGTAAAATCACCGTTTGTCAAAAAATCATATCTTGTAAATTGTTATGGATTCAAAATCAATAATTCCTTGATGTCAATCCCATTCGAGCCTAGACAACCAATCAATATACTGCTAAATAACCATACCGTAAAGTTCCTGTCTGACCCTGTCTTGAAAGTGCATTCCTTCACACTTACTGCCTTCAACATCAGTATTTGTATCTCAAAAGAGATTGATATGATTGAATGCACCAAGATTGTAGGGATTGACAGGAACCTAAGAAATGTTACGGTTGGCAATGGTGAATTGGTAACATTCTACAAGACAAACAAACTTTTGTCCATAAAACAGAATACAGTCTATGCAAGAAGCGGTTTCCACAGAAACGATCACAGAAAGAAAAGACAATACTACAAGAGTCTGCAACAAAGACTGCAAAACAGGACAAAGCAATATCTTCATAAAATATCAAAAAATATTATGGATAATGCAGTAGAAACCAAATCAATAATAGTATTCGAAGATTTGAAGGGAATCAGAAAACTGTACAGAAAGGGAAACGGTCAGGGAAACAAATACAGAGGAAAACTGAACGGTTGGCAGTTTTACGAACTGCAAAGACAAATAGAATACAAGGCAAAATGGGTTGGAATTCCTGTGGTCTTTATAGACCCGAAACGCACAAGCAAGTTGTGTCCGATATGCGGAGATAGAATCCAAGAGGACAAACAAAACAGAAGAAAATTATTGTGCATTAATTGTGGCAAAAGTATGGATCGTGACGTGGTCGCATCCATGAATATTGCTCACAAGGCGTGGTCTAGGTTTAACCATGCTAGAGGCGATACATGTGAAGGGCAGTCTGATGTTTTTGAATCAGCAATGTCGGAACCCAAATTATCAGACTATGATGATGTGGTAATCCGAATACTCGATGTGTCGAAGTCAGTTACGGGATTCGGATCTCGATAACTTCAGAACCAACAAGGTTTATAAGCAATTTGGCGAGTACGTCAGCTTGAATGTCGGAGCTAGGGACAAAAAAGTCTAGTGGATTATCCCGAAGAGACTTTCTAAAATTGATGGGTGCTGCAGGCACGGGATTAGCTTTTGCTCCATTTGTCCCTTTTGGAAATTTCATGCCAAATCCAAATCAGGCGTCACTAGAAAAAGTTCCAGTAATTTTACCTGACGGCACACATGCCAATATCAACACTTATCCAGTTAACCATGCTGAAGTTATCACTTATCCTTCAACAGGTGATGCAGCACTTGATGCAGAAGGTTTTCGTAAATGGCAATTCATTAGACTTCCAGAAGAACTAGGTGGAGGAAAAAAAGACGCAGGCGCATTACGAGCTTATAGTATGATATGCTTACATCTTTGGTGTTTATGGAAATATTGGCCAGATGATGGCAGAAAAAGAGGCGAGTGTCCATGTCATGGTAGTATGTATGATCCTGTAACTGGAACAGCTTTTGTTGGTCCTGCATCTGTACAAGCTGCACCATCAAACACTTTACCAAAATTAACCTTAGATATTGATTCAGATGGATTCATCTACATCATGCCACCAAAATTTAATGCAAATGATAATGGAGTAATTGGATATGGCCGTTTCGCTTAGCAGAAGAACTGGCGCAGTAGCGTTTCTTTATTGGCTTTGGGATGGAGTAGACAGAACTATCTTTACTGCAATCAAGTTCTCATTCCCTGCAAGATTTGTTAGTCCATTTGGATTTTTAGGAATGCTTACTTTCATTGTATTCATTATTCTTGGAGTCTCAGGAGCTTTACTGATGTTTTACTATCAACCAATTCTTGATAGGGCATGGGACAGTGTTCAGTTTATCAATGATGATGTCCCATTTGGTTTCCATATTAGAAACATTCACTATCATGGTTCTAACGCAATGGTTCTTTTAGCAGTTCTCCACTTGTATTATCAATACTTTAGCGGAAGATACAAAATTAGAAATGAAGTTCTATGGATGACTGGTGTCATTTTAGGTACTGTTACAATTCTTGAAGCATTTACAGGATATGATGTTATTTTCAGTGAAAGAGCAGAACTTGCAATTAGTATTGCGGCGTCATTAACAACTTCAATTCCAGTTGTAGGACCGACTATTCGTGATGCAGCGTTAGGTAGTGGTTTTTCAGATTTTGTGTTAAGGTTCTATGCACAACATGTGTTCTTGTTGCCAATAGTGATGCTTGGATTGATGGCAGTTCATTTCCCAAGATTCTTGGTATTTGATGTGCCTATGGTGATGGCAATTGGTGGTGCTATTTTGATAACAGGTGGTGTGTTCCCAATTGATCTAGGTTTCAAGTTTGAACCAATAGTACCGCCTGGTGTGACAGTTCCTGAATGGTATCTTACAGGAATCTATGCGTTTATGAGAACACAGTATGACAAATTCGTTACTGGCTTGTTGTGGCCCTTATTATTCATCATATCATTTGTGTTGATCCCATTCATTGATAGATACAAGAAATTCTCTTGGAGAGATAGACCAATTATTACTGCATTTGGAATTACCAGTCTTGCTCAAATTATGGTCACTACATATTGGGGATTCTATATTTCACCTAACACAAAGATTCCATTAGTGGAGCGTTTGGTAATTGATCCGATATTCTTTTACTCTACAATGATATTGCTGGTACCACTAGGATTTGGATTTACTTACATGATGATTAAACTTGCAAACGAAGCTGAGAGAAAATCAAAACTTGCAAAAAGCAGCGGTCCTCAGAAAGTAGCTTCAATAAAGCTTTCAGAAAAATGGATTAACTGGTTATTGGTTGCACTTTTGGCATTCCAAGTATTTCTAAATATTGCAGCATACAATGCAGCCCTAACTGGAATGAAGAATATGTCATTATTCTTTGTTGGAATTATCTTGATAGTGTTTGCAGCATTCTTCCATGTGTATAGATATGCTATGAGTCAGCAAAAGAACGCGCCACCACCTGCACCTACTCCAGTAGTAGAAGAAAAACCAAAACTGGCAGGACTTGATGTTACTGCTGAACACAGTACACTTTCAGAAGGGACCAACACGTCCGAGGTAAAATCTGAGCCAAAAGAATTGGCACCTGAAATTTCTGTACCAAAAACTCAAGCAGATTTAGGAACTAGTGTTGATACCAATTCAAACATTGGGTCTGGCGATCTTACCAAACCATAATTTCAAAAATTCTAAACAAGCTTTATAAGAACTTGAGCGATTGAAAAAATTATGAGCACACCTACATCCAGCCACGCATATGGTATTGGAGTAATTGCATTAATTATTGGAATGTCTGCTTCTGTTGTATTTTATACTTCATTTTATCTTCCTGAATCTTTGGCAAAACCTTCAGTAGATGAGCACATTTTACATCCTGAAGAAGATTTTATCATTGAAATTGTACCTGGAGCCGTGGTTGAAGGCAATCAGAATTATGTGCCAAACAAAGCTCTAGTTACATTGAGCCTTAACAACAAAGTAATTTGGCAAAACAATGATGACACTGCTCATACTGTAACTCCTGATCATAGAAGTGCAGATAGCTATAGTGGTGACTTTGGTTCATCTGGAGTTTTAAAACCTGGTGATTCTTACGAATTCTTATTTACTGAACCACAAGATGTTCCATATCATTGTACACCACATCCATGGATGACTGGAACAATATCTGTAGAGAAACTTAGATTCTAGATAAAATATTTTGCAAAAATTATCTGACTTTCAATTTCTTTATGTTGCTCAATAATTGATGCTCTGAATTTAATTTCATGTTCTTGTTTTGGTATAAAACTAATCATTGCAGTAAACTCTGCTTTGTTTTCAGGCATGACATCTTTGTTGATAAATAATCTTGAAACATTTTGTGATATTTTTTTCCCATTATATGATTTGTAAATTATATGCTCATTTGAATCCGAAATCTGTGTATTTATCACAACTCCATCATACCTTCCAGGATATGACACAGAGATACTCCCTTTGATTTCCGAATCTGGATGAATATCTGTCGAATTTAGTATAAACTCTATATCTTTCACAGACATTTTTTTTTAAATTGGCATAATAATTTTGTTAAGTGGGCCCAAAGGGCTTCGATCCCTTGACTTTTGGATTAGAAGTCCAACACGCTATCCATGCTGCGCCATAGGCCCAAAAACCTAGCAATTAATTACCATTTTAAGGGTTTAGAACACTAACTGAGTAATCAAATTCATCTTGTGATGGTATCATGCTCTAATGGATCTGCCTATTGTCTGATTTGATTCTTTGCCTGTAATCTTTGTCATTGCTTTTTTACTTAGAGCAGAATCTAGCGACATGAACTGTTTTACAATTATGCTTTGCTTGTTCAGAGAATATAGTTGTGTATTTCCATACTTTCTTGTTGGTACAAAAATCTCAAATTTTTCCAGTATGGGCCAAACCTTGTAAAATGTAGTTTTAGAGATTCCAATTACTTCGATTATCTCTTTTTTGGAATAGTCACTTTGATTATCTAGAAAAAAATCTATTATTCGAATCTGTGGTG
>PFRJ01000019.1 GCA_002788515.1 Nitrosopumilales archaeon CG_4_9_14_0_2_um_filter_34_16
AAACAACAACTCATGTTTCATACCAGCAGATATCACAATTAATGCTGGAGATACAGTGAATTGGATAAATGTAGACACAGCAGCACATACAGTAACTGGCGGCAGTCCATCAGATGGACCATCTGGCGTATTTGATAGCAGTCTAGTCATGGGAAGTGCATCTTATGCATTTACTTTTAATGACAAAGGCAGTTTCGATTATTTTTGCATGGTACACCCATGGATGGTCGGTAGTGTCACAGTGAACTAATCAAAAACTTTCCTTTTTTCTTATTTTATTTGATTTTTCCTTATTGTTCTATTGTATGCAACTCCAAATCGATGAGTTTCATCTCGTAGATGTTGTAATATTTTCAAAGAGAGTTTGTTTTTAGGAATTGTTATAGGATTCTTATTTTTTGGAATGTACACTTCTTCATTTTCCTTTGCCAATGAAATACAAGGTAATTTTAATCCAAGTGACGTGAGGGATCTCATAGCAGCATTAAGTTGACCCTTACCACCATCAATTACTACCAGATCAGGAAGTTCTGAATTTTCTTCCAACAATCTATAGTACCGCCTTTTAATAATTTCACCAATCATTGTAAAATCATCACGTCCAGATACAGTTTTGATTTTGAATTTTCTATAGCCAGATTTGTCAGGAATTCCATTCACAAATCTAGACATTGACCCAACAGCAAAATCAGTACCATGATTTGATATGTCAAAGCATTCCATAATATTAGGTAGTACAGGTAGATGGAGGATTTCTTGTAGTTCAACTAATCCAGGATTGCCGCCTTTGGAATGAATTAGATCTATGTTTTTCAAAATAAGATCAATGATATCTTTTTTCTTTCCTTTTGTTGGAGCTAGAATTTGAACACTAAATCCTGATTGTTCTGAGAGTAGAGATTCCAATAATTTTTGATTTTCTGGCAGTTCGCTCACTAGAATGAATTTTGGAATCTTATGAGTAGTATAATACTGGAATAAAAAATTAGAAAACGAATTGTCACCTACCAAATCAAAAAAGAATTTATCACTATCTCTAATCACACCGTTAATCATTCTAAAATTCATCACAGTCGCAGAATGTTCTCGGATTCCTATGCCGAAATATTCCTCATCAGAATTTTCAACATACTCCATTTTTTGTTTAGTTTGAAGACTACCAAGCCTAACTAACGTGTCACGAATGTCTTTAGCACGCTCAAATTGTTGTAGTTTTGCAGCTTGATGCATTTCTTCTTCTAGTTTTTTTGTAAAGATTTTGGTTTGATTTTTACCTTTGAGAACATCTTCCAAAGATGCAACATGAGCAGAGTACATTTTTTGTGCATCCTTGAATTCACATGGACCTTCACAATTCCCTAAATGGTATTCCAAGCAGACTTTTTTTGGTATAGTTTTACAGATTCTAATTTGAAACGCTTTTCTCAGAGTACCAATGGTAAGCAATTTGGAACTACCTTGTATGAATGGACCAAAAGTTTTACCTTTCCCTAAAAATTTCCCATCACGGGTTCTTCTTGCAACCAGCAGACGAGGGTATTGTTCATTAGTAATTCTCAGATACGTGTATCGTTGTTGATCTTTTAATTCAATGTTGAATCTAGGACGGTATTTTTTTATCATATTTGATTCTAAAAGAAAAGCCTCGCTTTCATTATCAGTTAAAACAAATTCAATATCAGAGATTTTTTGTACTAGTTTTTGAGTTTTATAATTTTGATTTTTGTTAAAGTATGATTTTACACGATTTTTCAAGTTCTTTGCTTTGCCAATATAGATAATTATCCCATCAGAATCTTTCATCAAGTAAATTCCAGGATTTGTAGGAACATGTACTTTAGAAATATCAAAAGTCATTTTGTTAATAATTTCTTTAGATATTTTCCGGTGTAGCTTCCAGGAGAATTTGCGATGTTTTGAGGAGTGCCAACAGACACTATTTGACCGCCCTCGTCGCCGCCTTCAGGTCCAAGATCAATTAACCAATCAGAATTTTTGATGACATCCATATTATGCTCAATTACCACTACGGTGTTTCCCAGATTCACCAATCGATTAAGAACATCTAATAATTTTTGAACGTCTGCAAAATGCAAGCCCGTAGTAGGCTCATCTAAAATGTACAGAGTTTTTCCAGTGCCACGTTTAGATAGTTCAGATGCCAATTTTACCCTCTGAGCTTCACCGCCAGATAATGTAGTAGAAGACTGTCCCAATTTGATATATCCCAACCCGACATCATATACCGTCTGTAATTTTCGTTGTATTGCAGGTATATTCTCAAAGAAATTTAATGCTTCATAAACAGTCATGTCTAAAATATCTGAAATATTTTTTCCCTTATACAATACAGATAATGTTTCAGAATTGTATCTTTTGCCTTTACATTCATCACATTTTACATAAACGTCAGAGAGAAATTGCATTTCAATTTGTTTAACACCATCACCATCACATGCAAAGCATCTGCCATCAGCTACGTTAAATGAAAATTGTCCAGGTGCGTACCCGCGTTCTTTTGATAAAGCAGTGTTAGCATAAAGATCTCTAATTGGAGTAAACGCACCAATGTAAGTTGCAGGGTTGGAACGTGGAGTCCTGCCAATTGGGGATTGGTCAATGGCAATAACTTTGTCGATGTTTTCCAAACCAGAAATAGTATCATGATTTCCAGGTCGTACATTTGATTTGTAAAAATAATTTTCTAAGGATTTGAGCAAAATATCATTAATCAGTGTGGATTTTCCAGAACCAGAAACTCCAGTTACAGATACAAACAACCCTAATGGAATTTCAACATCAATATTTTTGAGATTATTTTCAGATGCTTTTTTTATAATTAATGAGCCAGAACGATTACGAACTTTATCTTTCAAGTTAATTAGAGAGTTATCCTTCAAATAATCTCCAGTCACAGACTTGTTTCCCTTGAGAATTTGATTTACTGTTCCTTCAAAAACTACATTTCCTCCATGTACACCAGCACCAGGTCCTAAATCTATCATCCAGTCTGAATTTCGTATAACTTCTTCGTCATGCTCTACTACGATGACGGAATTTCCCAGATCTCGTAGCTTGTTGAGCGTTTTGATGAGCCTAGCATTATCACGTTGATGCAATCCAATTGTAGGCTCATCTAAGACATACAAAACACCAGTGAGGTTAGAACCGATTTGAGTTGCCAATCGGATTCTCTGAGATTCACCACCAGACAATGTAGAACTAAGACGATTTAATGAAAGATAATTCAATCCAACATTCATTAAAAATTCAAGACGCTCTTTGATTTCTTTTAGAACATCTCTTGCAATGTATTGTTCATT
>PFRJ01000073.1 GCA_002788515.1 Nitrosopumilales archaeon CG_4_9_14_0_2_um_filter_34_16
GAAAATTATGTATCAACACAGGAATATCTTTGTTTAATTTAGAGAGAGTTTTTGCAGAACAATGATCAGGATGAATGTGACTAACATAGATAAAATCAACGTCAGTAAAATTATCAGGATTGAAGTCATATGGTGGATATATTGCCCAAGACCCTAGATATTCTTCTCCATCTAGCCACGGATCACATAAAATTTTAACTTTAGAAGACTCATCATTATTTTCAATCATTACAGATGCAGAATTAAGCTGTGTAATTTTCATACAAAGATACAAAAAACAAAGTGTCTATTAAAATTCTTCATTGAAGAGTTTTTTCTAAAAAATGTTTATTTTATTAGAAAACTTTGACAGATTTTACTAATTAAGAAATATCTAAACTGAACGCTTAATTATGCACATACATAAAAATAACGAATTATGATTAAAGTTCATTTTGAAAAGGTAACCATAACACACATCATTTTGATGTCTTTGGTACTGCATGCTTTTGTAATTCCATTTCCGGAAGATTGGTTACTTTTTGATGAATCATTGTTTTCATGGGCAAGTAGAACTTTGTTAGAAGGTGAAGATAGAACACCATATCAAATGCCTGGACTTCATGTAATTGGTGCTGTATCAATTTCATTGTTAGGAGATGATTGGTTTAGTCTACGAGTGCCAATAGTGATTTTTGGAATGTTAACACTACTTGTATTTTATAATATTTGTATACATTTTACTACACGACAAAATGCATTGTTAGCTACAACTATTCTTTCGTTTGATACAATATTCTTTTTTCATTCACAATTATTCTTACGTGATGTACCAATGATATTTTTTGGAATGATGGCATTTTACTTGTATTTGAATAAGAGGTATTATCTTGCAGCATTATGTTTAGGTACAGGGGCATTAATCAAAGAAACCATATTTTTCTTTTTCATAATGATAGTAATGTATCACGTATCAAATCAAATTTATAAAATTAAAGAAAATACGTGTTCAAACATCACAATCAAGTCATTAACTTCAACTAAAACTATCACCACAAGTACATTATTTCTTGCAATTATTGCATCTTCATTTTTAATTCCATTGTGGATTTACGATACAGTTGTTACACCTAATATTTACGAGCCAATGATACCAATAAGAGTAAATGCCGATGGTACAGAAAATGCAATACCATATCCGCTTATTTTAGTTTATGAACAAAGAGGACAAATTATTCAAAATCAGACAGGAGTAATCACAAATCCAATTGAGCATTTGCACGTATATTTTACTAAAGGATTGTTATCAGGAGCTTATGATGGCAGTAAGCGTATTCTAACTCAAAACTATTTTCCACAAAATTGGATTTTACCATTACCAACAGATACATCTGAAAGAGGAGGTATTGGAATGGGATACAGAAATGCAGAACCATTTGATGAGATAAAAAACGGTTGGCCACATAAAGGAGAAATTATGAAAATTGAGAGATTAGGATATCCAAATATTGCTTTGTGGCCTGTTGCCTTTTGGGGCTCGATTGCATTTGTGATCTTTTCAATTGTTAAAAGACAAGAAGGCAAAACCGCATTATTCTTAGCTGCAGGCATATTGTCCATGTATGTGCCATATTTGTTCATTCATGTTTTCAATGGGAGAATTATGTTACCATATTATTTCATTTTAACAGTTCCAATCATATCATTAGGAATAGTTATGTGTGCAAATTTAATAAAACAAAACAAAATTAGGTTCTGGACAAAGACAGGGATATTAGCATTGACTGTTGCATGGTTTGTACTTTACTTTCCAGTTAAAATCATCTAATAATAACAATTGATTACTACATTAAAGAAACGTCATGAGGTTGACTTTCTGCAAATCCCGCTCTTGACATTTTGATAAATTCTGCATTTGTTTGCATTTGTGAAATTGTATGAGCACCACAGTAACTCAATCCTGAACGTACTCCACCTGTAAGTTGTTTTAGAATGTCAGTTACTGTTCCCTTGTATGGAACCATAGCTTCTACACCCTCTGCAACATAATCATTTAGATCATCATCAAGTGAGATTAAGCCTGTTTCTTTTGATTTTCTTCCTATTGAAGCGGCCAATGATGCCATTCCCCTATACACTTTGAATCGTTTACCATTTTTAGTCAAGACGGTTCCAGGAGATTCATCAGTTCCTCCAAGCATGCTACCTACCATTACTGAAGAAGCACCAGCTGCCAATGCTTTTGTTGCATCGCCAGAAGTTCTAGTTCCACCATCAGAGATTATTGGAACACCATAATCTTTACCGATTTTTGCACAATCCATTACTGCAGTTAACTGTGGCACACCAGAACCAGTAATTACCCTAGTAATACAAATTGAGCCAGAACCTACACCAACTTTTACTGCATCAACTCCGGCTTTTATCAAATCTTCAGTGCCTTGAGCAGTTGCTATGTTTCCTGCAATTAATTCACAATTTGGAAATGCTTTTTTGATATTGCGTATTGTGTTAATTGCATTTTCGCTATGCCCATGAGCAATATCAACTACAAGTACATCTACACCTGCTTCTAAAAGAGATTCACTTCTTTCTAAAAAGTCACCTTTCACTCCTACAGCAGCACCGACTAAGGGTCTACCTTTTTTGTCTTTAGATGCATTTGGAAAATTAGCATTGTTAGTAATATCTTTACTTGTAATCAGACCAGTAACAACTCCTGAATCATCTACTATTGGTAATTTTTCAATTCGATGTTTATGTAGAATTTCTTTAGACTCTTCTAAGGTAACACCTAATTTTGCAGTTACAACATCTCTAGTCATTATATCTTGAACTTTGTTATTTCTATTGGCAAATAGTAGATCTCTCTCAGTCACTATTCCAATTAGTTTGGAGTTTGAATCAACAACTAAAAGACCAGAAATTTCTTTGTCTTCTGCATAATCTATAGCATCCTGAATAGATTTATCTGGAGATATAGAATATGGGTTTTCTATCATTACACTGCCTGAACGCTTTACTTTGAGAACTTCATTTGCTTGCTCTTTTATCGTTAAAAATCTGTGAATGATTCCTATGCCTCCTGCACGAGCCATGGCTCCTGCCATAGAGGATTCAGTTACAGTATCCATGTTTGCGCTCACAAATGGAATGTTAATTGAGATATTCTGAGATAGTTTTGTAGTTAGATCAGTTTGGCTTCTGCTTGTAATATCTGAATATTTGGGTACAAGAAGAACATCGTCAAAAGTTAATCCTTCTTTGAATTCCAATGAAACCTTGTTAAGAAAGTAAAAT
>PFRJ01000068.1 GCA_002788515.1 Nitrosopumilales archaeon CG_4_9_14_0_2_um_filter_34_16
ATCTCCACTTTGCAATACGCGTTTCAATTAATGTAATCAAAATACCCAAGGAGATAATCTTTGTAATGATGAAGAGCATCCCAAAACTAATTTCTGTCAATGAAAAATTATCTGAAATTCCCCATGGTATGAAAATATTTACAAACAATGTTAGTAAAATTATCTGTTTAATTGACTGAGACCATTCTATGAGTGCTAAACTTTTTCCAGAATACTCTAGTACTGTAGCTTCATGAATCATTGTCAATTCTAAATGTGTTGATGGGTTATCAAATGGAAGTTTCCCTGTTTCCACCATCAATATGATAAAAAATGCAATTAATGCAAATATCACACCAGGTGATGCAAGAAAAGAAATTTCATTGGCAGATGTAACAATCATACTAATGTTGGTCCCTCCATAAAAAATGGCAATCACAAAAATCGTTATTAGCAATGCCGGCTCCACAAGTACTGAAAACATAATTTCTCTACTGCTGCCTAATCCTCCAAAAGAACTGGACACATCTAATCCTGAAAGTATTGTAAAAAATTTACCTAATCCAAACAAGCCTATAACCAACAAAATATCACCCATGACACCAAAAGGAGAATAAACGATCGATACCGGAATAAAAAATGCTGCAGATACTGTAGTTGCAAAATTTACCCAGGGATTACATCTAAAAATCCATGAACTTTGATCAGAAACTACCTCCTCTTTTTTTACTAATTTTAAAATATCAAAATATGGTTGAATGATGGGAGAGCCTACTCTTTTTTGAGATCTTGCCTTTGTTTTTCTCATTATGCCTACAATTAAAGGGGATAAAACTACAAGTAACAAAACTTGAGATATTCCAAAAAATGATTCTGTAATGTAGAACTCATTCAATTAGTCCAGTCCCCATAGCAAATAGAAGTGAAAGTAATGCAATCATAATGTACAAAATATATGCATTAATTTTACCAGTCTGGATTTTTCGAATTTTATTTAAAATATACAAATTAAAAGATAGGACTAAATCATAAAATTCTTCAAAAATATTCCTTGTAGTATAACTCACCTCAATTGATTTTTTCAAATATTGATTTTGATCTGAATAAAAAGAATTAATTATTTCATTTTTAGGTTTGTAAAAAACAGCAAAAACTCTACTTAGTGGCTCTACTAATGATGTTGCAGTGTATTGAGTTCTCTCAGATAATCCACCAAATCCACAATCCCATGTGTTGTATTTTTTTGTACTTGTTTTCCCTCCAATGATTTTAACAAAGACAAAAATAGATACAAAAACGGATAACAAAATTATCAATACAGCAGGCATCATTAAACTTGCAAAACTTTTTCCATCTTCAGTAATAATTGAAAGAGGTTCAAATGGACTTAGAGGAGTGTATGATAAATTAAAAGCAGTTACAATTAGGTTTATTCCAATAAAGGGCAATATCCCCAATACGATACAAGCGGATGCAAGTATTGCTTTGCCTGTAAGCATAAATCGTGGTACTTCAATCGCATTTGCAGCTTTTAGAGTACGACTTTTAGATAGGAATGAAATTCCAAATAATCTTACAAATGTAGCAGCTGCAAGACCTATTGTAAGTGCAAGTGCTAAACTTGCAAATGCAAGAGACACTTGTAAAATAGTTGAGGGTATTTGGAAAACTGAAAGAAGTGATTGTAATATCAACCATTCACTGATAAATCCATTTAGTGGCGGTAGCCCGATAATTGCAATTGTTCCAATAAGAAACATCAATCCGGTCCAAGGCATTTTTTTGATTAAACCCCCAAGATCTTCAATATTTTTTGTATGAGTACTATAATGAATAGAGCCTGCAGTCATAAATAACAGCCCTTTGAAAATTGCATGATTCAATGTATGAAACATACTAGCTACAAAAGCCAAAATGGATAGCGATGTAAGATTAAAGGATGCAAAAACTACAGAAAGTCCCAAACCAATAAGAATAATTCCGATATTTTCAATACTACTAAAAGCAAGAATACGCTTGATGTCTCGTTCAACTAACGCATACAATATTCCAACTAATGCTGAAACAGAGCCAATTACAACAATCCCCAACCCCCACCAAAGATAATTAGATGAATCATCAATGGAATTAAAATCAAATAGATATCTAACAATTCCATAGATTGCAATTTTTAGCATTACTGCAGACATTAATGCCGATATGTTACTAGGTGCAGACGGATGTGCTTGTGGTAGCCATATGTGTAGTGGAACCATGCCTGCCTTTGTCCCAAACCCTATGAAAGCCAGAATAAAGGCAACGTCTCGCACATAATCTGGAATTATTCCTGCATCCCTAAAAGAATCAAAACTAAAACTGCCACTTTGTGCATACATGAATAGAAATGACGCCATAATAAAGGCAGTACCGAGATGTGTCATTACAAGATATGTCAGACCTGATTTGAGATTGTTCTCATTGTCATGTTCATATATTACTAAAAAGAAGGATGTTAAGGACATCAGTTCCCAAAAGATCAAGAAAAAGAAAATATTGTTACTTGCAACTACTAGTATCATGGAAATGATAAAGAGATTAACCAACATTCCAAGATTAGAATTATTTTTTTTGTCATCAAATTTTTTAGAATATGACAAAGAGTAAATAGAAACAGCAAATGAAATCAACCCAATTATTAAAATAAAGAAGGCGGCTACCCCATCAATAAAAATTTCAAAATTAAAAATTTGCTGTGAACTTAAAGTTATGTGTATATCTTCAGAGGTAAATACAACAATTGATAAAATAACTGCTAAAAAAGATCCAATGATAGATGGGATGTATGTCAGATACACATGTTGTGATTTTCCTCTGGAAAATAATCCTAATATTGCACCTAAAGAAAAAAATCCTACAATAGCATATACAAGATGAAAATTTTCTAACAAAACACATCAACCATGGTTATAGAATTAACAGATTTTTTGAAATCAATTAAACCTATGTTTAGTAACACAGTGTACCACAAAATAGTTTTCTAGATTTCAACAGGAGTTTATTTTGGATTTTTTGATTTTATTTCTAACATGATGGAATTTTCGGATATTCTGACTGGACGTTTGCACCAAGCTCAAAAAATACTGTATTGTAATAAGTTTCAAAAAACAAAGACCACCTTTCCACATATCATGATACAATACAGTCTAATCGTATCCTTTTCTTTGTATTCTTTCAATGTAAAATCAGATGATTTTACTCTGTTTTTCAAAATAGAAACCAC
>PFRJ01000101.1 GCA_002788515.1 Nitrosopumilales archaeon CG_4_9_14_0_2_um_filter_34_16
ATATACAAAAAGTGAAGATTTCAAAGTAAACCTCTCATGGGATCCATTAATTGTGGAGCCTGATGTTGCCACAAATTTTATTTTCACAATCAGAGATGGAAGAACTAATGATCCTCTAAGAAATTCTGATTATGCATTTGTTATAATCCAAAATGGAAAAGAGATTCATCGTGTATTAGGAACAGCACAAGTTGGTGGTGATTTTGAAAAATTTACATTTGCTGAAGATCAGACTGGTCCAACAATAATTAAATTTGAAAATATTCGAAACACTGGACAAGAAACTGAATTTGCACTAGTTGTTGTACCTGAATTTGGAGCTATTACATTATTTTTATTAGCAATTTCAATAATGAGTATTGTTGTTATAACTAGAAGAACTCAATTTAATGTCTAAAGTGCAACTAGCTTTACTGTATCCATATTCTTGTTTGTTTGAAAGTCTCTAGTCATCGTAGAAACTTTTTCTGCATCTCCATCAATTAAAAAGAGTTCCATGCATTTTTCTTTCTCAATTTTACTATGAAGATGAGTTGTAATTAGATCTTCAAAATTATGTGTGATTCCAGAAACCACATGATCAAATTGATCATTATGTACAACCAAAAGAATAGCGTGAATATTTCCTGCCAAATCTGCTTTCTGTTTTTCTTCAGAAACAAACGCTCTGATTCCGGCCCTGATAGCTTCTGATCTACCTGAAAATCCCATGGATGATTGCAATTTGTCTAATTCTGAAAGGATTTCATCATTTAGAGAGATTGAAACTATTGGCATATGTCTGATGTTATTAATTATCTTATAAGTTTAGCAATTAATCTTATTAAGATTTTATAAATTTATTAATAATATGCATCAAACCGCTGTGTGAATACTCAGACAAAACTGGCAATTGTAGCAATTTTGATAGTAATTCCATTGACCTCCATTGTTGTTTATGGTACTAATACGAATCAACAGTTTTCATCTGCTGATAATTCCAAACTTCAAGTAATTTCATCATTTAATCCACTTCATGAATTTTCCCAAATAGTTGGTCAAGAAAAAATTAATGCGATATTGTTGGTTCCTGTTGGAGTGGAACCCCATGATTGGGAACCTACTATCAAAGATGTTCAACAAATGCAAAAATCAGATTTAATTATAATTAATGGAATTGGTTTTGAAAACTGGGTTGATGATCTAATTGATAATGAATATGATGGGCTCATAGTTGATACCAGTAAAGGAATAATGGTAATAAAATCCACAGATGAAGAACATGGAGATGAAGAAGATAGTGATCATCATTTAGAAGGAGATCCTCACATTTGGCTAAATCCTATCTTTGCAATTAAACAAGTTGGAAATATTGCATTAGCATTTTCTAGTGCAGACCCTGAAAATGGGGAATTCTATATGACAAATGCTGCAAAATATAGTGAAGAATTGCATGAACTTGATTTAAAAATTAGAAATGAATTATCTACATGTAACAAAGATTTCATTGCATTTCATGATGCATTTTCATATTTTGCAGATGAATATGGTTTGAATCAGCATACTATTATTCAATCAAACGATTCTCATGGAGAAGTCACTGCAAAAACATTGGAGAATGTAATTTCAAAAGCTAGAGAGCTTGACATCAAAGTAATTTTTAGTGAAGAAACAGTTAACACAAAAACTTCTCAAATAATTGCTAATGAAATAGGTGGAAAAGTTTTAGTTTTGTCTCCACTTGAAATTGTTTCTGATGATGATTATATTTCAAAAATGAATCAAAATCTTGAACATCTAAAGGAGGCATTATGTCGAAAGTAGTTGAAATCAATAATCTAACTGTTCAATATCCTGATGTTAAGGCACTTGATGACGTTAGTCTAGTTGTTAATCAAGGCGATTTTTTAGGCATAATTGGACCTAATGGCGCTGGCAAATCTACCCTTTTTGCATCTATGCTTGGGATTAATACAAAATACCACGGTACTATTAAATTTTTTGATGAAGACATACGAAAATCAAAAAGTTATCTTAAAGAAATTGGATACGTTCCACAAAAACCAATCTTTGAGAAAAATTTTCCTGTAACCGTAACTGATGTTGTTAGAATGGGATTAAGAAAAGAGTCTGATGAAAATAAAATTGATGAAATTTTACAACAACTGTGGATTCATGAATTACGTGAAAGAAGAATAGGAGAATTATCTGGAGGACAACAACAACGTGTCTTTATAGCAAAAGCTCTTGTACATAATCCAAAAATTTTGATCTTGGATGAACCGGTAACTGGAATTGATCAACAAAGCATAGATTTGTTTTATAGTATTTTACGTGAATTAAACTCTAAACAAAAAATAACTATTATTTGGTCGTCTCATGATTTGGATGCAGTAAATAAACTGGCAAATCATGTTGCATGTCTTAATAGAACTTTGTTCTTTCATGGTGAATCAGAAGAATTTTTCTCTAATGATGAACTTGTCAAACAATACTCTGAAGCATCTATGCAGGAACACATGCATCATCATTAATCATGTCTTTTGAAATTCTAACTTTTAGTTTCATGCATAGAGCATTAATTTCTGGAATTGCAATTGCAATTCTTTGTTCAGTTGTAGGGTTGTTTCTAGTTTTAAGACGTTATTCATTATTCGGCGATGCAATAGCGCATTCATCATTTGGTGGAATTGCTTTAGGATTACTAGCTGGTGTATATCCACTATGGACTGCATATGGTGTTTCTATAGCTAGTGCACTGATAATTACCAAAGTCAAAGACAGATACAACATCTCTGGAGATGCATCAATTGCAGTATTATTGTCCTCAGGCATAGCAGTTGGGCTCGTAATTATTGGATTGTCTGGGGGATTCACAATTGATATCTTTAGTTTTCTATTCGGTAGTATTCTACTTGTTAGTGTAGATGATACTATTCTAGTTTTGGCATTAACTGGAGCAATTCTAATTGTAATTTTATTATTTTATCGACAAATTCTTTATTCTACGTTTAATGAAGAACAAGCTAAAGTTAGTGGAATTCCAGTAGAAAAAATAAATTATTTGATTGTGTTTATGGCAGGGATTACTGTAGTTACATCAATTCAGCTTGTTGGAGTGCTGCTAATTTCGGCTCTGTTTGTAATTCCAAATGTTACTGCAATTATGTATGGCAAAGGTTTCAAACAAACTGCACTAATCTCTATGAGTTTTTCTGTTTTTTCAGTTATAGTGGGAATTTTGATCTCTTATA
>PFRJ01000038.1 GCA_002788515.1 Nitrosopumilales archaeon CG_4_9_14_0_2_um_filter_34_16
ATCCTGTAGAAGAAACACCAAAAGAACCTCTCTCAGAAAATAATTCTCCAAAAAAAAATAATTCAGAAACTATTGTCCCAAACGTAAACAGTTTACCTGATAAAGAAATTGTCACTGTTCAAGAAAAAACTCCTCAAACTAAAATAAAGCAACAAAATAATTTGACTGTTGAAGATATTGAATTGGGAATATTACTTAATCAAATTACTTTAGAATGCGATTCAAGCATTTACACTGATGCTATCTCGTATTATGATGGAATGGGTCCTGCCTTGTATCGATTGTGTAAGTTTGATAGTTCGTTGAATTTTTTCAATGAGTCCCTATCTGATAATCCATATGATGTAGAAATCCTAGTCAACAAAGGCTCCGCTCTAGGAAAACTTGGTTATTATTCTGAAGCAATAAAATACTATGATCAAGCTATTCACATTAATCCTGATTTCCTACCTGCAAAAAATAATAAAGCAAATGCACTTGCTATGTTAGGATATTTTGATGATGCTGTGGTATTGTATAATGAAATATTAGAACAAAATCCTAACTATGTCACAGCCAAGAAAAATCTTGATATTGTATTATCTCAGAATGCAAACTTTTCTAATGGTTCTTTAGAATCTAATACTAAAAACGTGGATTATGTTGAATCATCTTCAAAAACTAATTCCCAAAATTCTGCACTAACTGATACAACTTCTGAAAAATCAAAACTCGGTAATTTTTTTGATGAAGTAGGTAGTGTATTTTCAACCTTAGGTTCTTTGTTTGGTTTTCTAAACTAATTTTTAATTATTATACCCTCGATTTTTCAATAAACCTATAAAGCCCTATCAAGACGATCGACATAGGAAACCACATGAGTAAGATACTTGAAAAATCATTAAGAGATGCCCGTAAAGAAGATAGATTGACAATGGGTACTAAACAAGTTTTGAACTCTGTAAAAAATTCAAAGCTGATTGTATTGTCTCAATCAATTAAGAAAAAAACGTTTGAGCAAATTGAATCCGATGCAAAAAAAGAAAAAATACCTTTAGTTAACTTTCAAGGAACATCAGTCGCGTTAGGTAGATTATGCGGCTTACAATTTAGAATTTCGACAATTTCATTTACTTCTTTAGACGATGCAAGCATCAAATCAATTTTAAAAGATACAACAGTTGAGGAAAAAAATGATTAATTGTATTTTATTTAATGAAAGTTTAAATGAGACATTTTTTGTTCGGAGTTAAATAGGAATTCTAATGACACAATCCATAAAACTTTCAACTGATCAGATGCGAATGATGTCTCTTTTTCAAAATGTTACTGGTGCAACTGCTCGTGATTGTGTAGAAGATGAAAAACAAGATAGAGTGATTTTTGTAGTTAATTCTGGTAAGATGGGACTTGCAATTGGCAAAGGTGGCATTCATATCAAATCCTTACAAAATATTGTTAAAAGAAATGTCGAACTGGTAGAATTTGATGATGATCCAGCAAAATTTCTCACAAACTTGCTAAATTCTAAACTAATTTCTGAAGTAAAAATAAATAAACGAGCCGATGGAACAAAACAGGCAATAGTTATGGTAGATCCAAGAAAAAAAGGAATTGTGGTTGGAAGGGAAGGTAGGAATGCAGAAAAAGCACGATTACTTGCAAAACGATATTTTGATATTAGCAGTGTATTGATTAATAGTCCTGAACGTGCAACTTTGGAGCTGTAGTATATGAGAAAATCACCACTTGGATTATTTGCCGGAAGAGTTCTTACAACTAAAAAGAAGAAACAGAGATGGGCAATCTCTACTTACAAAAGAAGAAAATTAGGTATTGATAAAAAATCTGACCCTCTTGGAGGTGCACCACAGGCTCGTGGTATTGTTTTAGAAAAAGTTGGTATTGCAGCAAAACAGCCAAACTCTGCTGTTAGAAAATGTGTTCGAGTTCAATTAATTAAAAACGGAAAAACAGTTACAGCATTTTTACCAAGAGACGGTGCAATGAACTTTATTGATGAACACGATGAGGTACACATTCAAGGTATGGGTGCAACCCAAGGTGGTGCAATGGGAGATATTCCAGGAGTTAGATTCAAAGTTTTCAAAGTTAACGGTACATCCCTTCATGAACTGGTAATTGGTAAGAAGGAGAAACCAAGGAGATAGACATGGCTGAGACAAAAAATTTGTTGCTGTTTAGAAAATGGGATCTATCTAATATTGAAGTTAAAGATCCTGGACTAAAGTCTGCAATATCTTTGAAAAAACAAATTTTACCTTACACTTATGGTCGTTCAGCACTAAAGAGATTCAACAAAGCCGACGTTAACATTGTTGAAAGATTAATCAACAAGACAATGCACTTTGGAAAAAAATATTCAAAAAACACTGGTCGTATGACTGGTAAGAAATCTAAATTACTTAACACAGTAAAAACTGCATTTGATATTATTGCATTAAAAACTGGTCAAAACCCAGTTGAGATTCTAGTAAGGGCAGTAGAATTTTCTGCACCAAATGAAGATACAACTAGAATAGTTTATGGCGGTACTGTTTATCATGTTTCAGTAGATGTTGCCCCAATCCGTAGAGTCGATTTAGCTCTAAAGTTTATTGCAGATGCTATCAAGGAATCTACTTTCTCAAATCCAAAACCTATTGAAGAGCATATGGCTGAACAATTGATGCTTGCAGCAGCAAATGATCCTAACGCTCCTTCTGTAAAGAAAAAGAACGAGTTAGAGCGTATCGCACAAGCATCTAGATAGAAATTTTTCCAGTAGCCCGAGGCAGATTCGAACTGCCGTCTCCGCCTATCCACTCTTGAGATCCAGAGGGCAGAATCCTTGACCGCTAGACTATCGGGCTACTTGAAGAAATTTTGATGTTTTAGCATATATTCATTTGTTGTTTTGTGATGGTGTTTCTTGAAAAATTATTTTATTCTAACTTCATGAATGGCAGTTGCGTAATCACATTCTGCTTTTAATCTCATATATGGAATTAATCTGAAATGAATAGAATAGATGTCTCTTTCTTTTAACAGAATTCCTTTCTGCATCAATGAAACTAATCCTCTTGATGGAATTGTAATTGTAACGTTTTTTTCTTCACACACTTGTTTTCGTTTCATTTGAAATTGTTTTAATGAAAATGCGACATCGTTGATTTCTAAAATTAGAGGCCAAACTATATCGTTCCACACAAATCTTCTATTCTCTGTGGCTGAGGCATATTTTCCTTTTTCACTCAACATTAATAACATCTGCAAAAGATGTTATAACTTAATAGTTGTCTCAAAATAAAATTGAAGAATCATTGAATTTATTAGAAAAAGATTGGGATGTTGATCCAATTCTTCGAAAATTTATGTTGGGTAAAATTACTGATGTATCTGACTATCCAATTAAAGTTAAAGATGTAGTTTTTCATGTTCCTTATCTTAATTCTGAAAAAAAATTCATCCTGTGGAAATGTTTTTGGCCTGATTGCCATAACTGTTGCGATAGACAAGGCAGACTACCGTTGACATCTGATGATTTGATTACCATCGGTAAGGGCTTGAAATACAAAAAACCATCAGATTTTATAAAAAATGAAACTTTGACTGTTACATATCAGGAACCTGGTCCTTCAGGTCAATTAACAACAATGACTACTATTAATTTGAAAAGAAAATCAGATGAAACTGAATCTGACGATGGAACCCATATCTCATGTAGGTTTTTAGATGATAAAGGAGCCTGCAGTATGCATCCGGATAGACCTGGTGTGTGTTATCTATACCCATTTTCAAGTTGGCTTGAAAATGAAAAAGGAAAGGCACGGGTACATGCAACCTATCAGTTTACTGGTGATTGCCCCGGATTTTATCTTGCAGAGACATTGGATCCGATGAAAGAGGAATTCAAAGACTATTCTAAAACAATTTATGATTATAACATGGCTTCAAACAGAACAAATCGAGAAGGGTTTGGTTCAGTTAGTTTTAGTTAGGCTTTAGCTACTTTCATCAAATCTGCTATCTTGATGTTCATACCAAACCTGTCTTCGTTCTTTTTCATATATCTAAATATTGCAATAAAATCTGGTAGTGCTTTTAGAAAACTAAAATCTTTTTGAATTTTAGCTCTTACAAAATTGAATACTTTGGCATAAACTTTGTAATGCTTTTCTATTGCTTTTTCATATGCTTTAAAATCGTGCATGTTCTCCAAGAAAATTTCCACACACTGCATTGATGGAATGATGCCTTCACCTAATAATGCATACACTGTTCCAATTGATTCTCCTACCCCTACTACTTTTCCTGAATAGTATGGTTTGCATTTATCTGGAGTTGCTAATCTGATTGGGCGTCCTTTGGTTGCAATCACTTTTCCTCCATGTTTTTGTAAAAATTCATCAGTTGCTTTGATGTGATTTTTATTGTAATCTCCAGCTCCAATATGGGCCCATTTTTCACCTAATGGGAAATACCAAAAATATCCTGACATTCCTGGAAATGGTTCAATGTAAAAATCATCATATGGTACGCCGTTCTCATATTCTACTTTGTATTCATAAGTTGGCAAAAAGAAATCTTCTTTTAATTTTGGAAGATAAACTCGGTTGAAACCCGTACAATCAACTATCATGTCATACTCTTTTTCTAGTTCCTCTAATTTTGGCGCTTGACCGTAAACAATTTTGGAATCTTTTATGAAATCTTTAATCAATCCTAGTTTGTTATACGTGCATAATCCTTTCAATTTGATATCAAATTTTACATCATTATTCATTTTGACGTGCATGTTTTTCCCATCATGGATTAGAAAATCATCAAAATTCCTACCTGTCTTTTTGCAAAAATCTGCTAGTACTGGTTTGATTGTTCCCCATGCACAAATCGAATCATGTTTTTCTTTAACACTTCTTTCATATCCGACAACCTCATGTTCTGAATCTTTTAGTCTGGCCATAAGATAAGATCCTGCCACACCCATACCCATTACTGCTATCTTCAAGATATTCAGAAATCGACTCACACCTAATAAATACACTATCTGGTATCTTCTCATTATGGGTTTTCGTTAGTAGGAAAAAGTAGTGTTAGTTAAATATCAAAATTATATATTCTATTTGAAAAGGTAGTCTCTCATCTGATTACAACAAGTTTCAGATCTTAAGATAATCACTGTCATCAGAAAACACTGGTTTCTGATCTTAAGTGAAGAGCTGTCATCAAAAGCCCATTGGGATTTGATCTTAAGCTCAACCTACCTTTTTTATTCAATTAAATTGGTAATATTTTTAGAAAACACATGGATACATTTGAGGCAATAAAGACGAGACGATCTGTTAAAAATTTTGATAAAAATTATAAAATGACAAAAGAAGAAATCAATCAACTTCTTAAGTTGGCAATTTTATCTCCAACATCATATAACATCCAAAACTGGAGATTTGTTACTGTAACTGATCAAACAATTAAAAATAAACTATCTGAACTATCACATGGTCAGCCACAAGTATCTGATGCATCACTTGTAATAATTTTGTGTGCTGATTTGAATTCTTGGAATAAAGAACCTGAGAGATATTGGACAAACATCCCTGAAGAACCACGCAACGCATTGGTTATCTCCCTTAGAAATTCGTATAATGGCAAACTAGAACAACAACGTGATGAAGCAATGCGTTCATGTGGCATGGCAGCTCAAACCATAATGCTTGCAGCAAGATCTATGGGATATGATACCTGTCCTATGAAGGGTTTTGATTATGATTCTGTTGGAAAGATGATTGATCTGCCAGATGACCATGTCATATCTATGATGGTTGTGGTGGGGAAAAAACTCAAAGATGCTTCTCCTAGAGGTGGTCAATTGCCCTTATCTGATATTGTTTTTGAGAACAGATTCAAAAATGTGTGATGGTTTGGAATGATCTCACTTTATTATCTGTGATATTTTATGGCTATTATGGGCATAGATGATGCAATCAAGAAGCTAGAGATTTCTAACCAAGGCTTGAAGGTAATTTTGGAGAATCTTGATGAGCAACTTGCAGACATACGCTCAGATCCTAGACTGGAAGGATTAGTAGGTGACTTGGAGAATCTGTTTTATGCATATCTTAAAACTTGGATTAAGAGCAATACTGAGATTCTTGATATTTTGAATCAAGAGAAAAAATAATTTAACTTTCTAAATACACTCTGTTATTATAAAATCCTGTTCCCTATGTTTATTATTCAATCAAAATTGCAGGTTTGAATGGTCTTGCATGTCTAGCTTTTTCTTTAGGATCATAGATGTCTTCATCTTTTTCTGAATATACTGAAATATCTACTCCGAACTCTTTCTTACCTATTTGGGGTAATTCTGATTTTAGGAATTCTTTTTCATCAAATTCTACATCTTTTAGCTTCATTTGTTTAATCTCTTCAGATTCTGAATGCAAATCTTTGATTACTTTTTGGATATAGTCTGGCATTTTTTTAGCATCACTAGTTTCAGGATCTGCAATTAATTCTTTCATCACAACTCCCATATTGTTTTGACCTCCAACCATAATACTGAGTATCTTATGATAAATTTTGGATTTCATACTATCCGAGTTTACATAGATTACAATTTTTTGTGGAGTAATTTTTGTTACTTTGAGAATGTTTGCAATATCATCAATTGTTCCTTTGAGTAATTCTTCAGACTGAATTGAGGTAGCATCAACTTTGTCCTTGGAATATTTTGGCCACTGGGTCCTTGATGCTAATTCAGAATTTCCAAGATTTTCCCACATCTCTTCAGCTATGTGTGGCGCAAATGGAGACAACATTGCAACACGTGCTGAATTTATCTCATGTAAAATTCCTGAAACATCTTTTCTTTCTTTAGCTTGTACTCTTTTTGCATACCAACTCAAATCTGATTCAAATGTAAACAAAATATCGTGCAGTGCTTCACGTAATCTCATTTTTTCTACAGCTTCTGTGATTTCTGCTATTTTGTTCTGGGTTTTAGATAAGATCCATCTATCTTCTGCTTGTAATTTAGAAACTGGGCTATTTTTGAGCCTAGAGCACTCTTCTAAAAGCGACTCTAGCTTGTTTTGAATTCCGTACACTGATTCCATGTTAAAATCAGCGTCTTGGAGTAATTCTGCTGATGAAATAATTGCTAGTCTTATGGGATCAGCTCCATGATCTCTAATTGCAGTACGTAATGGAATGATATTTCCCATGCTCTTACTCATCTTAGCCCCATCCATCATCACGCTACCATTGACCACAATTTCTCGTGGCCACAACTTTTTATCAAATATTGCAACGTGATTTAAAACAAAAAATGACAAATGGTTCTGCACCAAATCCCTGCCTGAATGGCGTGAATCAACTGGATAAAAATAAGTGAATTCTCTTTTCATCGTATTTATTATGTCTTCAGAGAGTTTTGAAGTATTAGCAGCTAGATGTGCATCTCCTTTGTCTAATAAAACATAATCAAAGAATTCTTTTGTCAAGTTTTCAGGTTGTACAGTTCCATCATTTACAAATCGTGATAAAGTATAGTATGCCATGTAAATTACACTATCTGATAGTGACTCTACGATCCAATCATGATCCCATGGCAGTTTGGTCCCCAACCCTTGCTGTCTTGCGCAAGCTCGTTCATGCAACCAGTCAATTACCTCTTTGAATTCTGTTTTTATGTTATTTGGTAGGATATTCATCTCATCAAAACAACTGCGAGCTAATTTTTTCCACTCTTCATCTCCATAATTCAAAAACCATTGGTTGTTCAATATTTTGACAACACATTCAGCCCCACATCTGCAATACACTGGAGCATTCTCAAGTACTGGAAATCTTTCTAAATGATTGTTCTCAGCTAACCATGCCCTTACTTTATCTCGTCCAAACTGTACTTTTTCATTATTGAATTTATCACATTTTTCATTTAGCTTACCGTCTGTGAATTCTTTAAGATACAACTCTTTTGTGGCCTCTTCTAATTTGGAGTCTGATTGGTCAGATACTCCTAATTTTTCACAAATCTGTTTTGCTGGAATGGTATCATATCCTTCTGTAACTATGATTGGAATGGGTTCAATTTGAGACGCTAATTTGTGATTTTTAGCCTTCAAATCCATTAATGCCTGATAGTCTTTTGGTGCATGAGCAGGCACTGACATTACAAGACCTGTTCCCATACCAGGCTCTACAAAATCAGCAGGCAAAATTGGAATTTCAACTCCATTATGTGGTATACTGGCTGATTTTCCAATTAGTTCGGTTCCTGGAACATCTTCAATTATTGAAACTTGTTTTTCAAAGAATTCTATTTTATGTGCACATTCTTCAGAAACTATCCATGTTTCATTGTCTACTGTAACTTTTTTGTAAACAGTTTTTGGATTGACCCACAAGTTTGTAACTCCAAAAATTGTTTCAGGTCTTAGAGTTGTAATTGGGAAAATGAATTCGCCAAACTTGAATTTGACTAGGAAATTTTTATCATCAATTTTTGGTTCTACATCACCCATTGTATCATGTTGTGATACTGGGTTTTGATCTTTTGGACACCATCCGACAGGATGACTTCCCTGAATTATTCTTCCATTTTCTTTAAGGGTTGTAATCTGCCATTCAATGAATTTTTGATATCCAGGAGCTATGGTTGTAAACTCTCTTCTCCAATCAATGGAATATCCCATCTCGATCATGCCTGACTTTATCTCTTCATGAAAATAATCTGCAATCTTTATTGGTTCAACAAATGTTTTGATGTCTTCTTCTGAAACATGGTAAATATTTCTCAGTCCGTCAAGAATTTCTTTTTCTCCAGCTTCAATTCTTTTTGCCATTCCAAGTACTGGTGTTCCCGTATAGTGGAATCCCATTGGGAACAATACGTTGTATCCTTGCATTCGATAATATCTGGAGTGAACATCAGCTAGTGTGTATGTTCTGCCGTGTCCAATATGTTGTGGTGAATTGGGATATGGATATGCTACCGTGATGAATTTTTTTGGTTTATCATTTGGATTTGTCTCAAAGTCTTTTGATTCGGACCATTTGTTTTGCCATTTTTTTTCTATTTCGTTCCAGTTAATTGTCATAATGTCATCCTAAAATCATTGATTTTGCCTTAGCTATTGCATCGTCTTTTTTAGATGTGTCTTTTCCCCCACCTTGAGCAAATTTAGCGTCTCCTCCACCAGACCCTCCAAGAATTGAGGCTATTTCCTTGGCAATTTCACCTGAATTCACACCTGATTCTTCCCCAGCATGCACCATAATTCTAACAGTTGGACCTGATTCAAAAATTCCACAAAATGCAGCTTTGTTATCTTTTGCAACTAGTTTTTTGCCAAAGTTTTGGTGGAAATAATCATCATAACTCTCACTTGATGTAAAGCAAATTTTGTCCTTTACCGTGATGCCGTCTAGTTCTCCTGATTCTCCGGATAAAATTCTCTCCAATAACACTGGAATTTGCTCCCTTGCTTTTTGTTTATTTTTCTCTCGTTGTTTTTCCAATGTTTGTTTTGCAATTTGCTCTTCATCTTGTTTCTTTGAATCTTCTTCTTGTTGTTTTACATATTGAAAAGCTGTTGGACCTGAGACAAATTCTATGCGAACTACTCCGTCTTGGATTCTTTTTGTTTTTGTAATTTTGATTAGTTCTATATCGCCAGTTTTCTTTACATGTGTTCCACCACATGCTTCAATGTCCTTATCTTCAATTGATACGATTCTGACTGATTTTACTGGAACTACTCCTCCCTGATAAATTCTAAATCCATACTTTTGTTCTGCAGTCCCTCTATCGTAATAGTCGATATTCACTGGATAGTTCTCTTTTACCATCTGATTAGCTGCATTCTCTATTTGTTGAACTTGTTCATCAGTCAATGATGAATGATGTGTAATGTCTAGTCTTGCATGATCATCGTCTTTGAATGCAGAGTGTTGCCAAATCCATGATCCTAACACTCCTCTAGATGAAGCATTGATGATGTGGGTACTTGTGTGGTTTTTAGTAATGTTGGCACGGCGAATTTCATCAAGTTTGCATAATACCGTATCGCCTTCTTTTGGAATCCCTCCTTCTAACTTGTGAACTATAATGTTTGCATGCTTATCTACGTCAATTACGTTAAATCCTGCAATAGTGCCATGGTCTGGTTCTTGTCCTCCACCTCTGGCATAAAATGAAGTTCTATCTAGTACTACCTGGTCATCAAAGATCTTGATTACCTTGGCCTCAAATTCCATTGGGTCATCTTTGTAAAATAGAGCCTCAGTCTCCGGAAGTTCTTCTAGTGGAAGTTCTACAATTGCCTTTTTCTTTTCAGACTGGTGCAAATCCGATAATTTGGAATAAAATGATGATGGAATCTCTGCAATTGCGTCTACTTCTTTGAGATATTCAGGCGTAATTCCATCTGATTCATACAATGTTATGAGTTCGTCTACACTTGGCACTCCTCTTTCACGAATCTTTTCTGCCTTTTTCTTCATGTGTATTTTAGACTCTTCATATCTTGCAGATTCTAACTTTAGGATTTTTTTGACATCTTCTCTTTTCTCATCAAGTTCGGGATAGGTATCTTTGAGATAGTCAATATGGGTATCAATCAAATCATCAATGTCAAGTTTCAAATTTAGTTTGCTAATTGTTGCATTGATTCTTCGCAGCATCATTCTGAGATTGTATCCGCCACCAACATTGCTTGGTAGTGCACCATCTGTAATTGCAAAAATCAGAGTTCTCAAATGATCTGCAATCAGATACGATCCTTCAAGTGGCGTAATCATTTTGTTTAGTTGTTCGTCTGTAACTCCTGCATTTCTCACTGCAAGACGTCTGACCTCGTTTAGATCATCAAAATGATCAATCTCTTTTGCAATCTCTGTAAAGTATTTTCTTAAAATTTCTGAGTCTGAATCAATTCCAATCTTTTCAAATAGCTTTTCATTGATTGGACCAAAACAGCAGTCATATGCTGTAGGTGTACCCATGGTAATCCATGCAAATCTCTCAAGACCTGCACCCATGTCTATGACCCGCTGATCAAGTGTGGTGTGTTTTCCCAATTCCCCTTGGAATTCTGTAAACACTGCATTTCCAAGCTCCAATCCTCTAACAAAGTATTCTAGAGATGGACCAAAAGAGCCACCTCCAGCCCACACATCCTCTACAAATACAACCTCTTCTTTTTTAATTCCAAACTGATTTGTCAATAATCTAAAATCCAAATCAACACATTCATCTTTCCAATACCCTCCCAAATCCGGAACGCTGTGCTGTCCGATCATGCAAAAGCTTGAAAAATGTCTGCCTGTAACTCCCACATTTTCCAAATCTTTGAACCGCAAACAGGTTTGTGGAACTACTAATGGGTTTGCAGGAAACTCAAAGACCACTTTGGAGCCCATCACTCTTTGAAAATCAACAACAGACGCAATTGTAAAAAACAAATCATCTCGCCATCTACAAACTACTGGATATCTGCTAACTGAAGTGTGGTTGTTTTTTACAAAAAATTCCTCGACTTGTTTCCATGCTTGAGTGTAATCAAATCTCTTACTGGTTGGAGGCTCACCAATGAACGAATAAGTGTCAGTTCCATCGTCTGGACACAGATTTCTATCTGCATTTAGAGTCCAAAAGAATCTGCCGCATTTTGAGCATGCTTTTCTAACAAAACCTTGCTCTTGGAACAATTTCACTTTGTAATATCTGTCAGGATCGGATGAAAATTCTTTTAGAATCTCTTTTTTATCCAACGTTGAGCCTGTTCTCATCCGATATTAAGAATTGTCGCTCCTCAAATTGAGATCAGAATATGTTGAGTGAAATTTTTTTATACTAGTTTTATTCTGCACAATCATGAAATGTCAATGCAATACTGATAGGTTATGCATGTTTCATTATGTGGCAAAATACCCTGATTCCATAAAGCCAAAGAACTGATTTCTCAAATCTGAGACCTCATGGAATTTTCTTTCTATTTACAATAAATCAAGATTCTGGCGTTCAAAAGTTAGATGACGATTGCGTAAGATAGACTAGCTCCAGACTTTTTCCTTGAATGTCCATTTTTTATTCAACACAAAGTTGCTAAACGCTGCAACTCCTACTGCTAACATTAATGCCACTGGATATGTTATTCCTATTTCGTCTATTAGATAGTAGATCATTCCTAGCTGGACTAGTGCGCCAATTGAGCTAAACCCTGCAAACTTGCCATACTGTGCAAGCGTTCTTTTAGTATCAAAGTCCCTGTCCTCAAAAGTCCAGTATTTGTTTAGGATGAAATTGCTTGTAATGGAAAACATTATTCCCATTATGGTTGCATGAATGTACCACATGTCTGCACTCATTGAGAACAGCATTGATGCAAGATAGTTTACTCCCAATCCTGATGCGCCCACTGTAAAGAATCTTGCAGCCTTTGAGAGGAATCGAACTGACGTGCGTTTTTCTTCCTTTCTTACTTCTCTGCCATACTTGTATAGTTTCCAGACTGACTTGCAGTAATCAAACACAGTTGATGCTCCAAGCTTGCTGTTACCGTGTTGCCTGTCTGTAAAAGTATATGGGACTTCTTGAATTTTGACTCCCTTTGTTTTTACCAGAATCTCTAAGAGCATCTTGTATCCTATTGCGTCAAACTTTAATCCGGAAATGATGTTTTTCTTGAACATGAAAAACCCTGACATTGGATCTTTTGGTGAGATTCCAAGACCTTTCTTTGCAATGACAGTTGCAATCTTGCTCATCAGTTTTCTCTTCAATGGCCAGCCCTGAATGGAGCCGCCCTTGACATACCTTGATGCAATTACAATGTCACATTTAGTTTGTTTTAGGGTCTCAATCATTTTTGGAATTATGTTTGGTGGATGAGAAAAATCTGAATCCATCACTACAATAGTGTTGCCAGTTGCCTGCTGAATTCCGTTTAGTATTGCTGAAGACAATCCTGTCTTTGCCTTTCTTTTGATTACATTGATTGTATGAGTTGTTTTCTCTCTGATTGAATGAAAATAGTCTTCTGCAATCTTGGCTGTCAAATCAGGCGAATTATCATCTACCACTATGGTTTCGGCTTGAAGATTGCGAGGGATAGATTTTTGAATGTGCTCTAAAATTCCACGAATGTTTTTTGATTCATTATATGTGGGTATGATTATGGAAATTTCTGCAGACTGCAATAGAATTGTTCAATATCTTTTGGATTAAAATGTTTAAGGTGAAATTTAGTTGTCTTTATCCAATTGACCTTCCCTGATATCAATTGAGAACCCTTCTTGATTTACTTTCATACTTGTATACGGATAAATTCTGGTATCAAAGTTGTCTTTATTGCCTTCAAAGTATTGTACGGATTTTGTATTGTTGTATGCTTGTACTAGTTTTCCTCCCCTGTTCTGATCTATCATAAAATGCGTATCTGCAATGACTGTTACATCTTTTGTTTTAATCGGTCCAAACAAAATCATTGCATAGTCTTTTGGAACGTCATCCATCTCAAACACATCATACAGAATCCAAGAATATACTGGACTGGCCAAGATTGTGTTTTGTGGATTGTGATTCTTAATTACATATGACAGTGCTTCAAATTGGTTGTGTGACACGTCGTTTGTTATGATGAGAACAGTGCTTGAAAATCCAAATACAAGAATCATTCCTATTATTCCATAATGGATTGCTTTTGATTGCAGATATTTTACTTTCTTTGGTATTTCCAACAACCAAATGCTTGCAGCAACGCACATGATAGGAATTACTGGAATCCAGTGGAAATATTG
>PFRJ01000135.1 GCA_002788515.1 Nitrosopumilales archaeon CG_4_9_14_0_2_um_filter_34_16
TAAAAAAATTGCATATGTAGTGATTTGTAGTTATTTGTTTACGATTAAACGATCAGGCTTTTAAGAGAAATTGCGATCATTTCCAATAATGGCAATCATAGCAAACACAATGCAGTTAGGAACATTTCCAGTTGACAAAACAAACTATGAGGCAATCAGAGATGCACTAGTGTCATTTGGACTAACTCCAAATCAAAGCAAGGTGTTCTTTTATTTAGGAAAAATAGGTGCAAAGACTGCATCAGATATCGCAAAGGCAGTAAATGTCCCAAGAAGCGAGACATATCACTTACTAACAGCATTACAGAACAAAGGAATTGTAGAAGCATCGTTTCAGCATCCAATTCAATTTACAGCAATCCCTATCAAAAAAGCAGTTAATCTACTAATTAGCACAGAGACTGAACGTCTAAACAAACTAAAAAAATCAGGTCCAATGTTAGAAGAACTCTGGGAAAAGATTCCAGGAGTCACACCAAATGATGATGAAGAGTGTGAAGAAAAATTCAAAGTATTACAAGGCGGAAACCAAGTAAACAGTAAAATTTTTGACATGATTTTAAATGCAAAAAAGGAATGTAGAATTTTAGGATCTGAAAAAGACTTCATGAAATTCTATCATGCAAATTTCCTTGATGCATTAGAAGAAAACAAAATAGATTACAAGCTTTTAACTCCAATTTCAAAAAAATCACAATACATCTTTGAAGACATTGACAAGTCCAAAGTTCGAGCACTTTGCTCTACAGTAAAAGAAAATCTGTGCTTTTTGATCAAAGATGATGATGAAGTATTATTTTTTATCAAAAATGAAGGAAACAATAAAGAGATGAGGGCAATTTGGACAAACTCTGAAACAATAATTTATTCCAAGGCATTGTTGTTTAGCAACATGTGGACAAACACAGATGAGGCAGATTTAAAATGAGTAGATGCAGTTGCGGATACAGTACTAAATGCAGAGACGAATTCTGTGCACATTTAGTTAATAGCTGGGACGATCTAAGAGTAGATCACAGTTTGAATATACTAAACTAAAGAATCATCGCTGACTTCAATTGGCTTTCTTCCCATAAAACCAGAATCTTTTTCATGCCAAAACTTGATCTCAGTTTCACCGTATTTCCAACAGAGCCAAACTTCCTCATCGAATCTTTTTGAAGGAAAATCCAATAGGCCTTGTTCAATGCTTTTGACTATCACGCCTGTATTTTCCAATACTTCGACAGATTCATAGAATTTGGTGATTGCAGAGTTTAGCTTTTGTTTCAGAGTCACATATGACTCAAATGAATTGGTAGTAGAGAGACTCATCTGTAATTCTTGTTCGATTTTTTTTACTTCATTATTTTTTGCCAAAGAGTATTCAAATTTTTTTATTACATCAGGTAATGCATTATTTGCTTCGTTTGTGGTAAAAAATGAGAACATGTACAATCTCTAGAAAACAGAGATTAAAAATCTTAGGTGCAAATTTATTAAGAAATTCATTTGACAGTGTTTATGAGTGAAGACCAATTAGAATCATTGATTACTCAAGTAATTAATGGTGCAATATCTACAATTCCAGCATATTTAGACGAAATTAAAGAAAACAAAGAAGTGTTTAAAGTTGAAAATCCACAAGAGTTTGTTTATGGAATAGTTATGGGGATGGCACTTGGAATGGGAGGAGCAGTATTAAGTACACAAAAAGAGATGCCAACAGAAGAAGATCAGATCAAAGTAAGAGACATCGTATACAAGCACATACCAGAAATAAGAGAACGAATTTTTAATTGATAGAATTTAACAACAGGGAAATAAAATTTCTAAAAGAATTGGAAGAAGCACGCATAGCCACATCACATGATGGTATCCCACATGTTAAACCAGTGTCATTTGTGTTTGAAGACAATTCAATAGTAATAGCTACAGATTACAAAACACGTACATTTACCAACATAAAAGCAAATTCCAACACAGGTATTGTGATTGATATTTACAAATCAGGAGGACACAAGGCAGTATGCATACAAGGTAAAGCAGAGATTATCGAAGAAGGTTTAGAATTTAAAAAAATTTACGACATATTTTATGAGAAATTTGCATGGGTTAGAAAAGATCCTTGGAATGAAAAGGAAGCGCCTTTTTTGAAAATAATTCCAAATCATAAGGTGAGTTGGGGATTAAGCTAGAAAGCAATTTTTTGTTGAATTTGAGAAAGCAACCCTTGGACAGATATTGGTTTTCTTAGAATAGAACGAATTCCCAAATTTAATAATTCTTGTTCTTGCAGCGAACTCATCTCCAATGCACTGACAATTACAACTTTGGATAATTGTGTGGGTCGTCTATGCTTTAAATCTAAAAGAAAATCTACACCGCTGTACTTTGGCATGCACATGTCAAGTAAAATCAAATCATAATCATGATAAACGGCCAACTCCAATCCAGCCCTGCCATCAGATACACTCTCAAACTCGCAGTTTTTTGTCGATAAAATATCTGCAAATATTTGACTTATTTCAGGTACATCTTCAACGTGAAGAATTTTCACACAATATGAAAGGACATGAAATTGATAAAAAGAAGTTTGCTCATTTGAACAAACAGCGGAAAATAAGTTACTCTGCATAGTATTTGTCATTATTCATTTTACATATCATTTTTGAGAGAAAAGTCGAGATGACAAAGTTTTGAGTCAATATAAGCATCTAACGGAAAAAATTTCTTTAATCCAACAGACATAGGGAAATTGGTCTCTTTTTTATGGAAAAATTCCATCGTCTAGCATTTCCTTGAACATTGTTCTCTCAAGACGGGTCTCAGAGGCACTACACTTACTGCACATTCCCATGTCTTGTGGATTCTCTTTCTTTTTCTTCTCACATTCTACACACTTGTGAATCCCTTTCTTGAATCCCATGTTTAGCATTTGAATACACATGTATTTACTAATTTGTTTGACATAGTTTTTGTTTTAGAACTTCCAAACATCCTAACAAATAAAGATATGAAATGATTCAAAGATTGAAATGAGTAACAAAATAAAATGCTCCCACATACTAGTTGCAAAACAAAGCGAGGCATTGACCATTTTGGAGAAGATCAAATCTGGAGAGAAATTCGGAAAGTTAGCAAAAGAATTCTCCACAGACACTGGTAGTGGCAAAAAAGAAGGGAACTTGGGATATTTCACAAAAGGAATGATGGTAAAACCA
>PFRJ01000041.1 GCA_002788515.1 Nitrosopumilales archaeon CG_4_9_14_0_2_um_filter_34_16
AGTTTGTTGGGGTATTTCTAGCATCTCATGAGATTGTAAATAATATATCGCTTGAGATTGTTTTTGATAGTCCATCAGGAATGAGTTTTTCTGAAATTGAGAGATTACCACAATTAATCAAACATCCTGTTGGATATCACACATGGATTAAATCAACAAGGTCCAAATTAACTGTTGAACAAAATCTTGAATTTTTGAAAAAAACTGAACCTTTCTTTGATAAAGTAATGAATATTTTAGAAAAATCAAAAAAGGAATTAGATCCATTAAAGATAGCATTATTATTTTATCAAAAAACAACTTCTCGAAAAGATATCCTACAAGATTTTGTAGGATTGGTGACATGTATTGAAACATTATTGTGTGATAAAGAGGATCTTTCATACAAATTTGCTATGAGAACTTCTTTGTTAATTGAAACCAATAGTCAAAAAAGAAAGGAAGTTTTTGCATTATTACGAAAAATATACCGTGCTAGAAGTGATTTAGTCCATGGAAATGACATATCCATGTTTCCATACGCTACATACGATGAGCTAAAAGAAAAATTAAAGCCAATCACAAGTATGGTGATTCAAAAATATGTAGAATTAGCCAATGGTGGGATGAACAATAATCAGATCAAGTCATACATTGATGATATCGCATTAGGCATTAAATGACTTTAAAGAATCACAAAAACCATTACAACATAAAATTCCTCAAAGGATATGGTCATTCAATATCTGTAAAAAATTCCAAAATCATCCTCAAAGATAATCACGATCCATTCTCAGAGTCTCAAATAGAATCATGGTTTGTCAAAAACATGCCATATGAAAAAATAATTCTTTCAGGTAAAGGATATGTCAGTACAGAAGCATTGTCTTTACTATCTCAGAATAATCGTAATGTAATCCTAGTTGATACTTATGGCAAGCCTGTAACATACTGCAATGGTATGATGGATTCCTCGACTGGAACAAAATACCGCATGGCACAGTATGATGCATTTCGAGATCCTGTAAAGTGTGAGTATCTGACAAGAAAAATTATCACTGCAAAAAGAGATTCACAATTGAAATTGCTTAAGATGATTGGTAGTAATGTGACTGAACTTCCAGAATCAGAGCATCTTGCAAGCAAGGTGTATTTCAAAGAATTTGCCAAATTTATTCCTGAAAAGTATGGGTTTAATTCAAGAAATCAATCCTTTATCAGAACATCCAAGAATAATGCAACAGATGTAATCAATGCGTTACTAAATTATGGATATGCAGTTCTTGCAGGAGAAATTAGTAAATTCGTTTGTGGAACGGGGTTAGATCCTTACTTTGGATTCATGCATAGATCTCATACGGGATTTCAACCATTAGTGTATGATATTATTGAGCCGTTTCGATGGTTGGTAGATTATTCAGTTTATTCCATTGCAAATCATTCATCGACTAGGCAACGAATCAAACTCAGAGAGTATAGTTATACAAAAGATGGAACTGTAGTTTTGGAATATTCTTTGATCAAGCGATTCTTGGAGAGATTAGAAAGACAGTTTTCACAAGAGAGAAAATATGATTTTAGGCACGGAAAGAAGACAAAATCAGGATTAAAATCAGTTCAAGAGATAACTATTGCAAAGATTGCTATTCAAAATATTGAAGAGTATTGTATTGGTAAAAAGCATTTTTTATTTTAGATTGTGTCAATCCGGTCTGTTGCTACCTAATGGTTCTATCATTTTTTTTAATTCCTCTGCTTGGAACAACCCCTCTTCAACAAACTTTGCAAACTCATGGATATTTCGTTCATCTAATTCACTATACATACTTGAAGTAATTTGCAAATCTCCTATTAATCTCCAATACATTCTAGCAATATGAGTGCCATAAATTTTCATTAATTCTAACAAATTCATTTTTAGGTCTATGTAGTGCTGTGTCCTTGTATATGCATTTAACATAATTTCTTTCCAAATATCTGATTTCCCATCTTTATTATTTTTATAATTTTCAAACATTTCTAATGAATGTTTCAAGGATCTGATTGTTAAATCTAATTTACCGTTCAAATGATATGATAAATCAAATACAATTTCTTTCCGAATTTTAGATTCTTCACTAACCGTTTGTTCTACGTTTTTAGTTAATTGACTAATGTCATCAGTAATTTTTTTTATGTCATCAGTAATTTTTTCATTTTCTTTTTTCCATTTTTTTGAATATATGTATACTGTCCATGTAATTAAAATTCCAAACATCACTTCTAAAACCAATGTGGTTACATTGAACAAATCATTTTCCGGTTTTTCTATTAGATTATGTGATGCTAATGCAATCAATACAAAAAATAGTATTACTACAGTATAGAAAATGGGCAAATATTTTATAGCTTTATCTGGTTCAATCTCATTATTTTTTTTATCCATAGAATTTTCTCTGATGTAAAGAAGAATTTTCTAGTTATTATTGATAATCATTTCAATGACTAAAATCCCAAAATTAACCAATGCAATATTCATTGCAAACATTCTAAAAAAATCCATGAAATGGCAGATTCACGGCTATGAAAAATCAATTTTAGAGAAACCGGATGGCCATTTTACAAGATTATGCCGTACCTTGAAAGAAATTGAAGAATGTAAATTAAAAGGAATGGAGAAATTGATTGATTTTATCAAATCTGAACATAAAACAAATTGTAAACATACAAAGAAAATGCAAGATACTGATCCTAATGGAATGGTATATTGTATGAAATGTGGAGAGGATGTTTAATCCTATTTTTTTGATAAAATTTTTTTAATTTTTTCTAAATCTTTATCTTCAAAAGTTGATTTTAGACCCTGTTTATCAAGTTCCAAGGCAATAGGCCAATACAAGTCTTGAATTTTTTTATTAACATCTTCCATTTCAAATCCAATTGAAACAGACATTGCATTTCCAACTTTTGCATCATATTTTTCTTCAGCTTTATCAGTTTCTGCTTTGAAATTATGATCAACTATTCCATAATAAAACCACG
>PFRJ01000137.1:0-2091 GCA_002788515.1 Nitrosopumilales archaeon CG_4_9_14_0_2_um_filter_34_16
AATATTCTATATCCATCAATGACGAAGATGCATGGTTTGATGTATATTTCATACATTCTCAAAAACAGTTTGAAAATTATCTAAATTCTGACACTCTCCATTATTACATTTCAGAAGGTTGCTCTGCTCATAATCATCAAAGTTTCAGTGGTGTTTGCAATGATGTTGGGTATGATTCTGGACTTTTAATCATACTGCCTGATAACTTGAATCAATCTTTAACCAAAATCCGTGTAAATCTTCATGAAATTGAATGATTATTATCTCTCAACTACTAATCCAGCCTAGTTTTTTGAAATAAGCAAACATTAGAATTGCAGGTATTGCTGACGCAATAATGATTATAATAAAAACTGTAAATGGTCCAAGAATGAGCGAACCACTTCCAATTCCGCCTGGTAAATTTACATTCATTCCATAAAATGTTCCTATTACTGTAGATGGAATTGCTAATGTAAAGATTATAGTCAATACAGCAAGTACTTTGTTTGTTTTTTCAGTACTTAACACAAAATCTGTATCTTTGTAAATTTCCATAGTCTCTCTTGATTCCTCTAATGTTTCTATTATCTTGTCAATATGATCAATTACATCATCATAGTACAATACAAGTTCTTCATCTTCAGAAAACTTTTTGACATTTTTTGCAATTTCTGTTACAAATTTCTTTAATGGGTTTACAATTCTTCTTAATCTGTTAATCTCTCTTCTGAGTAATGCTATGCTTCTTGCAACTGATTTTCTTTCATCAAATACTCCGTCTTCTATTTCATCTAGATTTGCAATTATCTTTCTTGATGTGTGTAAAAGATCGTCTACTAATACATCGATGATTTCATGAAGTAAAAGTCCTGAGGATTTCCCAAGTAATCTTTCTTTTCTGTGCGGATCTGAATTTGTCTTACATATATTTACTAATTCTACTAAAGGACCAAGATCACCTTGATGTACTGTAACTAGAAAGTCCTTCCCAACAAATATGGATAATTGACTGTTTTTTGATATTCCAGTTTTCTGTGCTAATGGTGGGAATTGTAAAATTACAAAGAAATGATCATTGTAACTGTCTAATTTTGGAAGCTCAAATTTTGTCATACAGTCTTCTATGTTTAATGCATTGAAATGGTATTTTTCAGCTAATTTTTCGACATCACTTCTATCTGGATTTTGTAAATCTGTCCACACAAATTTTTCTCCTTGTATGGTTTCTATCTTATTTTCAATAGTATCTTCTTCTGATTTTTTATGCGAACGTAATCTATTGGCAATGAATCCTTTTCTCAAGTTGAAACATACCCTAATTCAACAAATTTAAAGCGATCGCTATGATCTCGTCAAAAATTATTATCCAAAATGAAATGATTTGCTTTTAAAAACTGTATCTTTCAAGATGTCGCTATAACCAAGGCAGAAGGTAATTTACTCCAACCCATATGACACCTATTGTTATCCCCATTCCAATCCACCATAGACGCATAATTTGATTCACATGTGGTTAATAATAAATCTACAGCATAATTTTCAGCTGAATCTCAAAGATTATTACTGGATAAACAAGTTTATTTTTTTGTGGCCTTCGTAGTACAGTGGTTAGTATAGAGGATTGTGGATCCTCGGACAGGAGTTCGATTCCCCTCGAGGGCCCATTTTATTATTTTAAAATCGTACAAAGTGTAAAGTATGGTTACAAGACCATACAGAAATACATGCTATCTTATCCCTGAAAAAAAAAATTCAGTATGACCTTCTTTTTTGGAGGCATTCCATGAACAGAGCCAGACTGTATGAGTTAGTGCAAAATGTGCGGCTCTAACTATATCCCTCGCACAACTATGGGAGTAATATAGAAGGAGGCAAAGAAATGTCACTAAAATAACGAAATTCAATAAAATAATCTTGATTTTTTTGCACTTTTTACTAGGTATCCAGAAAATCACATAAAGATTATCTTTCATTGGTTTGTAGGCTATATTGAAGAAGAATTGGAAAAGCCTCAAAAACACATTGTCATAGTTACATTATTTCTAATACTGACAATATCTATGACAACATTGTTTTTTACCCTGAGTATACAAGAAGAACAAAAACAGT
>PFRJ01000137.1:2105-2814 GCA_002788515.1 Nitrosopumilales archaeon CG_4_9_14_0_2_um_filter_34_16
AAGCAAAGCAGAATTATTGTACTTGATGCAGTAATACAGGAATATTTTTCATCACGTATAGATGACGCAAAAGATATAACATACAATTCAATTAGTACAAAATTTTTGGAAGCAGATAAAATCAATCCAGAATTAAAAGGTGTTCCCGAATTTGTGGAAGTTGATCAAAGACAGGAACTAAAAGATGCATTACGCACTAACCCCAAGTTTGAATCTGTAGGGTTGTTTTTACCTAATGGTGATGTCTACCTTGCAGAACCGTTCTCCTCTCAACTTAGTTTGCCTATTGAAAACCAAAATTCTTAAAAGGCAGTAATCACATATTATGATTGTATGCATTTTTTGTTGGTTGATGATAATAAAGAAATTACAAAAATAATGTCAAAGTATTTTACAAAAAAAGGCCATGTGTGTACAGTTGCAAATGACGGTCGTAATGCGCTTGCAATCTTACAAAATCAGAAATTCGACGTTACACTACTTGATCTTGCGATGCCTGAATTTTCAGGCAGAGATGTAATCATGCATTTAAAAAACAATGGAGAAATAAACAATCATAACATCGTGTGCCTTACAGCATCTTCTCCTTCTGGTGAATATGAAGATGAATTAAGAGTCATGGGAGTAAAAGCAATACTGAAAAAACCAATTGATCCTGATGTATTACTTGATTTTATGAATCAGTTTCAAATCAAGCATTAACAATTAA
>PFRJ01000137.1:3069-3267 GCA_002788515.1 Nitrosopumilales archaeon CG_4_9_14_0_2_um_filter_34_16
GAGCTCTGAAGAAGCTGTATCAGTAATCAATTTAATAGTGGGATTGAATAACACTTACGGAGCAACGCCTGAAGATAAGGCACTAAATTACGTCAAGAATAGTACCTTTTATCAGAAGCAGTGTGGACGCAAATGATGCAATATGAAAATTGTATGTTTGGGTTGGGGTTCATTAATTTGGGATCCTAGAGACTTAAA
>PFRJ01000111.1 GCA_002788515.1 Nitrosopumilales archaeon CG_4_9_14_0_2_um_filter_34_16
CCTGCAGAATCAGAAAAATTCAATCCATTCTCAGATAGAGACATCAGATTTGCTCTAAATTATTTAGTAGATAGAAAATTGATAGTCAATGAATTGATGGGTGGATATGGAATTCCAAGCATCTCATATTATAGTCCAACAAACCCAGAATATCTTACAATCATTGAACAACTAGAGATGTTTAATTTCAAATACAATCCTAACCTTGCAGAGAAAATCATTACAGATGCATTAAAAGAAAAAGGAGCCATAAAGACAAAGGACAAATGGGAAATGAACAACATGCCAATAGAGATCGTAATTTTTATCAGAAGTGATGATCCAGTTAGAAAATCAATAGGAGAGATTCTATCTACAGAATTAGAAAAAATTGGATTCACAGTCAAAAAAGATTTTGGAGATCTTAACAAGGCATTTGTTGTAATATATGGTTCAAATCCTGCGGATTTGAAATGGAGCATATACACAGAAGGATGGAATAGTTCTGCATTTGTCAAATATGACTCCACAGCATTAGGACAGATGTATTCTCCATGGTTTTCATATATGCCAGGGTTTAATGATCCAACATATTGGAATTATAAGAATGATAAATTAGATGAACTAACCCAAAAAATTTACACTGGAGATTTTGAAACATCAAAACAAAGAACAGAATTAGTTCAAGAAGCAGTAATAGAAGGAATTAATGAATCAGTTAGAATTTTTTTGGCAAGCAAGATTGACCAATATGTTGTAAATGAAAAAGTGTATGGGGTAGTAAACGATTTTGGAGCAGGGATTCCAAGTAGATTTACTCCAATTAATGCAAAAAGTGATCATGACGAGTTTGTAATCGGCGTTAAACAAATCTACCAAGGAGCATGGAATCCAGTAATGGGGTTAACGGATACTTACAGTAGGCATATTTGGGGAATTATTTCAGATCCTGCAACATTTAAGCACCCATTTACAGGTGAAACATTTCCAATTAGAGCAGATTGGCAAGTTGAAACCACAGGACCGGAGGGAAACATGGTATTACCACAAGAAGCAAAAATATGGAATCCAACATTACAAAAATGGATTCACGTAGAGGAAAATACTGTTGCAACAAGTAAAGTGACATTTGATTTTAAATTTAGCGATTGGCATAACGGCAAAAAAATAGACATGAACGATATTTTGTATTCGCTGTATTTCACAATAGAATGGGGAACACAATTAGACAAGAATGATAAAACATTTGACACTGAATTTACCCCAAGAGCTGCTCAAAGCATTCATACAATTAAAGGAGTAAACGTAGTAGATGAAGACACTATTGAAGTCTATGTAGATTATTGGCATTTTGATGATGGTGAAATAGCTGAATGGGCATCAATATGGAGCTCTACACCATGGGAAATCACTGCAGCGATGGAGAAAGCAGTAGTTGATGGAAAAGTGTCATTTTCTAGATCAGGTGCCACAAGTAAAAACGTAAACTGGTTATCGTTGATCATTCCAAATGATGCAAATGCAATAAAAAATTATTTGCAAAAATTCAAAGACAGTAATTACATCCCACAAGCATTAAAAGAAAATAATGCAAATATGGATTATTATGATAACAGATATGATTCTTCAATAAAATGGATTGAACGTAATAATCATGCAGTCATAAGTAACGGCCCGTTTTATCTTGAATCATATTCTCCCGAATCAAGAACAATCAAAGTAAAGGCATTTGATGATGATTCATATCCATTTAAGAAAGGAGAATGGGAGAAGTTTGAAAAAATAGATTTTCCGTTGATCAAAAAGACAGATATAAAAAAAACAATACAGAAAGGAGATGATCTAATTTTGACAATAGAAACTCAAAATTCAGATTCATTATTGTATTTCATAACAAATAATCTTAATGAAAAAACAATTACAGACAAAATTGAGATTCAAGGAACAAAGACGATAATCAACATACCAGCAGAAAACATGAAAGATTTTGAGACAGGCGCACACAGTATCAAAATATTTGCAATTTCAAATTCAATACTAAAACCAGATTTTCATGAAATGAGCTTTGTTTTGACTAGCGATAAAACAGAATTACCTGTAGATACATATGAAAACACTGAATTTTCCAATAATAAATATGAGTATTGGATTTGGATCATTCCAATAATAGTGATCATCGGAATCATAACATATCTAAAGAAAAGAAATCAAAGCAGCCCATAATCTTTTAAAACCAATTCTATTTGAGATTCATTTTCAAGTTTTGAGTATTCATTTAAGAGATTTTGGTTTAGTTCGTAGAATGTGTGCCCCCATTTGAATTTGTTAAGCAATTCCAAACTTTGTTCCGTAAAACCTAAAATGTATAGCGACGCAGATAATGCCTCAACGGTAGTCAATTTGTTTAATTTGGAATAGTTTATTGGATTACCTGCAAGTAGTGGAGGTAGTTTTCTTTTAATTCCATCAAATTTTTTAGAAAATGCTTGATCTGCAAGATTCCAAGAGCAATCAATGCCAATTATAGAGTGAATTATTGACTTGTCCTTAGGCAATAATGTTTTTTCAGAAAATGGATCTAACACCAAACCTTTTGCACTGATTTTTTTAATGCTTTGTGCCAATCCAAATTTTACCATTTTAGCGGCTGTGCATTTTTTAGGATCGTCCTGATAAAACATTAAAACTTGTAACTTCAATTTAATCATAAATTACATTGAGAGTATTTGGAATTTACTCTAATACTTTGTAGGTTACCGTGTAGTAAAATCTAGATACTTGATCATCTTTCATAACCTCAACATTCCAAGTCGTATCAGATAAAAATTCAGTCGAAGACTCTGGCAAGATACTAAACTTTTCTAGACGTACATCAGGACCACTATATCTAACATTAAGACTAGTTCCATCAACTTCAACAACATCATAAATTTGACCTTGTTTTCGGGTAGATTCTCTAACTAGGCAATCATCATCAGGACCAATAATACATGTACCGATAATAGTGCTTACTTTGAGATTAACGTTAGATTCCTCACCTAGTGTAGGGGTTAGTAATGAACCAGAAATAACTCGGGGTGCAAGATTGCCATCGACGGTGGTTTTTTCCTCAGTAAAAATTGAAATTGTTTTCTCAGCAATTCTACTTTCTTTTTCAATTACAGTGTTTAATTTCAAAGGTGGTGGTTTTTCTATCACATTAAATTTAATGTGTGCAGTTTCAAAATCAGCATCTACTGTAACTTCGTATGCACCAACAGATGAAACATCTGCAGGAATTACAAATTCATGTGAAAAGGAACCAGAAGGACTGGGTCTAATAGTAGTTACAGGTCCAGTGTGTTTTCCACAATAAAATGAACCACATGTAATTCCGTTTTCCGTTTTCTTAATTACACTTACATCAAATTTTTCCAAATATACTAACTTGCTAGGTTTTCCTGTAACGACTACAGTATCACCAGGATAGTATTCAGATTTGTCAGTGTTTAATAGCAAAGACAAGTCAACATTGCTTCCAAATGTAAAATCATTAGTAACACTAAATCTAGACTCAGTTTGTTTGTTCAAATAGTTTGCACGTACAATGTATTCGCCTTCTTTGAATATGGTAGCAGGCAATTCAAATAGACTGGAGAAACCACCGCCTACAGTTGGATAGACCATTGCTTGATGAATTTGTTTGAATGGGAAAGCACCATCAAAAACTTTTATGCTTACTCTTTCGGTAACTACTAAGCCTTCACTACCTTGTACACGTGGAATTACATTACCTACTACATTTAATTTCTCACCAGCTTTGTATAATGACTTGCCAGTTGAGACAAACAATGGATTCACAGACAAAGAATCGTTTTGAGGATCTGCTGAAACTTTAAAGAAAAAATCCATGCTTTTTGATGCAATAGCCACCGTAATTTTGTAAACACCATAATTTGAAATTTTAGTACTTCGACCATCATCTTCTTTTAAAATAGCAGGTTTTTCATATACAGGCACATTCCAATCCCATGAAAATCGTTGATTTTGAACAGTTGCACCTGAATCTGTCCTAGTACCATCAGGTCTAGTTACAGTGATAGACACAGAGTGATCACCGGTGGGAGGAAGAATTCCAGTCAAATGAACGGTTTCACCCAAGCCATATACTTCCTTATCAGTTGAAATAATTGCACCGTCTTTCAAATCAAGAGAGTCAACTATTGAAAAAGTGCGTGTCGCAGTATTTGCCAAATATTGGGATTTAACAATATAATTTCCAGGAGTGAAGATATTTTTTGTCACATCAACTTTAACTGAATATTTTCCAGAAGTTTCAGGGATGGCTGAAAAACTATATCCAACAACTATGTTGTTATTTTTTGATAAAGAGTCAATTGTGATAGGAGTGCCATCTTCATGTAAAATTGAAACTTTTACTGAAGAACCAGTACCATAACTTGAATTGGAGTAAGGATCTTTTACAAACCCATGAATAGTGATAGCATCACCAAATGCATAGACATCTGTATCAGTTTGAACGGTTATTGGATCATCAGATTTAACAAAGTTTTCAGGATCGTCCACAACAGGAACAATAAGGGTTGCAGCACCAATTTCCTTAGAAACAGTAACTTTGTAATCGCCTAAACGATTAGAATTGTTTGGGATTGTAAAAGAATATGCAAATGAGCCATCACCCATGATTGTCACTCCATCTTTGATTTTAAATCCAGAATCACTACCAGAAGCGCTTGTAAGTGAGGTTTGCTTTGTTTGTATGATTTCCAAATCAAGCGTATTGATAAAAACTTGATTTAATCTGCCACTAATATTCACCTTATCACCCAAACCGTATGCTTTTTTATCTGCCCAAAGAGATATTGGGACATCTTCTTTGATATCTTTTACCACTTCAAAGGAAGTAGATGCAGACTTGTCAAAATACTCGGCATCTATTGTGTATATTCCATAGACAGGATTTACAGTTGTAAGGAAGACACTTGTTTGGAATTCACCGTTTTTAGGATATAAATTTCCGCTATAGACAGTTTTACCGCTAGAATCTTTTACGGTAAACTTCATTCCCTGGAAAGGTATTACTTCAGAGGTAAAACCATTGATGGAGACAAGTTGTCCTGGAATATATTGTGACTTGTCAGTAAGTACACTAAATTCTTCATTTTGTTTTGTTTTTTGTTCAATTTGTTCTACTCCAACTGAAAAACTAGTGTTTGCAGTAGCATCAGCATAATTTACAGACACATCATAAGTTCCAGGGTTAATTCCAAGAACTTGATGCAACCTAAGAGTTGTTTTATAATTCAAGTTCAGATCAGGATACAAAGTAATTATTTTATTAAAATTAGGACCAGTGATGGTAATCAGGATTTGTTGAGGTTGAAAGAAAGGTTTCACAACATATACTTCTTCAGAAATACTTCCAGATATAACTGCCACATCTCCAAATAAATAAAACGATTTTTCTGAAGAGACAGTGACATTGACATCATTAGTGGTTTTTGTTTCAATTAATTTTCCATTTGAAGAACCTGCAGTAGACTTTACAAATTTCCAATCATCAGCATTGTCAAAATCATAACCATCATAGATTCTTTGCCAGGATGTAAAATCATTTTTAATATCAGACAGAGTGGGAGTTTTGTCAATTACAACTCCATTTGCATCTCTAAGTTCCACAGACTCACTTGAATCGGTGAACCAAAGATTTTGATAGGAATATGTCAAGAATTGTCCAGATTTAATAATAGTACCAGAAGGGATGGTCATTGTTTTTTTAAGAACCGTTGTAGATGCAACTTTCCATCCACTCAAATCTACATCAGAATTAGTTGGATTGTAAATCTCAACCCATTCAGAGATAGATGTAGAATCATCGCCAAGTGGGTTAATATCCACTTCATTAATCAGTACATGATCAGCAGTTTGAGCATGTGCGGGAACTAGCATTCCTGCAAGAACAGCCATTGAAAATAAGATAAGCAAGTTGGAATTCATCGACATTTCCTAACTTCGTTGACTAAAAGACTCATTTTAGAATTGAATTGAGGAAAAGTTGAGCTTGTTGTTAAAGTCATATATCTTAAAACCATTAAAAACTTGATCAATTTTTTAGTATTAAGGCATACGAAGGATTCATTCTTAAGAATAATCACATTTAGGACATTTTTCATGAATGATTTTTGAACCACAATCCATACAGATTCCTTTGCCAAGATCATTTTCAATCAATTGCCTCCTTTTTCCAACATAGACTTTGATTCCAAAATACATACCAAGTACAATCAAAACGGCGTAAATTGGAGCCATAAATGGCAACAATCCAATCATGAAAAGGAACAACCCCACAATCAGAACAATATCTTTCCTTACAAAATTCAATAAACCAAAGAAATCACCTAATTCATAAAAACGTGCCTGAGCTCAGATCGTGAGACAAAATATTACATCATTTACAATCATTACTCTAACTCTTCCTCATTGCTCGGCAACCACATTAGGAATTCGATTTGATAATAAGATAATGGTATGGTGGGATCGGAGAGATTTGAACACTCGACCTCTGCGTCCCAAACGCAGAATCATACCAAGCTAGACCACGATCCCAGTATGCCAAGAAAATTGCCCAATTTAAGCTTCACAGATAATCATTTTAAAGGCAGTCAAAGGAGCAAAAACGTGCAAATTGAAGCATATATCAAAGCAGGAAAAATTGCATCTGAAGTAAGAGAAATGGTCAGAGTGAAAGACTGGGTAGGAAAAACAGTCTATGAGGTTTGTGAAGAAGTAGAAAATGAAATTAAAAAAAGAGGTGCAAAATGTGCATTCCCAGTAAATGCAAGCATTAATGAAATTGCGGCCCACTATACAGCAGAACCAAATGATTCAATCACAATCAAAGACACAGATTTAGTAAAAATTGACTTGGGGGCACAAATTGATGGATATATTGCAGACACCGCAGTTACTGTTTGTTATGATGTACAGTTTGATGGTCTAGTTCAAGCTGCAGAAGAAGCATTGGGAAATGCAATGTCCATGATAAAAACAGGAGTCAAAGCAAGTGACATTGGACGGACTATAGAAACCACAATTAAAAAAATGGGATTCAAACCAATTGCAAATCTTAGTGGGCATTCACTTGATCAATATACAATTCATGCAGGAAAATCAATTCCAAATATTTGGTCAATAGGAGGATTTTCACTATCAGAGAATTCAGCTTATGCATGTGAACCATTTGTAACTACAGAGCAAGGAGGGGGATTTGTAAGGAATGGGCAAATAAAAAATATTTTTGCGTTAAACTCACGAAAGAAAACAAAAAATGATGAAGCAGACAAATTACTAGATTTCATTTGGGAAAATTTCAACATGTTACCATTTGCCCTAAGATGGATTGTAAAGGAATGGGATGAAAAGAAAGGAAAAGAACTACTAGATATTTTGATCAAGAAAAAGGCAGTGCAAGCATATCCAGTATTAATCGAAATAAATGGTCAGAGAGTAGCTCAAGCAGAACACACATTCATTCCAAAAGAAGACGGAGTAATAGTCACAACCAAAGTGCAATAAAAATACACAATCAATGAAAAATCATGAGTGATGAAGTAAGACCATGTCCAAAATGTGGTGGATTGATGTTCAAAGAGCACGGAGAGGAAACATCATGGTTTTGCCCAGGATGCAATATAAAATTCAGAACTAAATGATATAGAATTCATTGATCGGTGGATTCACCAAAGATTTTCTCAATCATTGTTAATCCATCACATGACACACATTTTGTCATATTTACAAATAAAACATCACCTTCCTTGAACTTGCGTTTTACCTGCATTCCACATTTTGTACATTGTTCAATAGTGTATGCCACAGTAATTTTTTTCTTAGAAAACATTATTGTGGAACTCCTGCGGTATTTCCAACTCCGATTATCACCACAGATTGACCTTGGGTGGTGTTTTCTCGAATCATATCATAAACTTGAACACAAACATCATCAGCAGTATCAGCAATTTCTTTTGTCATCAAAGTAATTGCCTCTTTGACAGATTGCTTAATTACAATTGAAAATATCGGAATAGCATTATTTGTTGCAATTGCTTCAATTTGAAATTTCTCAGTGCCAATACCACCAATAGCAGCACCAAAACCCTGAGCAATTGATGCAGAGCTTTCGCCCTCCATCTTTAATGCAGCATCTATCATGATTATTGCATCAGGTTTATCGTTAGAGACAATAATTTCTAATGCATCCGCAGGTCTACCAACAGTAGAACCAGGACCTTCTGCTTTTAGAAGTAACAATTTTCTACCTTCAAAATCAATTTCTGAAGAAACAGTTTGAAAAGTAATGGAATTCTTTGTATTATTTAACATCATTTTGCCAACAACCATAGGACCTATTCCATCTCCAATCGGTTGTCCTGTTTTAAATGCAGGAATCGCTTCTTTCATTGCTTCTGCCTGCTCCATAATGAAAGGAAGCATCATCTGTAAGGGTAAAATCAAAGGATAGTTGTTTTGTTTTTTTGCAGTCAAAAACATGTGGTTAACAATTTTGTAAATCATTTGTAAAGAGGATGCAATTTCAAGTAACGTCTGGACTTTGGTTAACTCAATATCATTCATTTCAGGAGAAAGGGATTTCACTTGAAGTCTTGTAAAATCTTCCCTTGATCTTACTATATGGTGAACTTTGTCAACAATTCCATTAGGATCCATATCAACTGGCATGATTGTGAAATATTCTAAAAATCGATCAATTTTTTTTACAGGGTCATCGTTTGCTTTCAAAGTATGTTTTATGTAATTGATTAATTCAGTTCTTGATGTATCTCTAAAACTATCAAGTTTTTTAATAGCTTTTTTGATTTCACTTGAGGTGACAAGTAATTGAATACGTTGTCCATAAAACACAAAGAGGATGATTGGAAGAATCCAAACCAACATCATTAGTGGATTAGAATCATCGCTCATCGAAAATAATTGATCAAAGTCAAAAGATGTGAAATTCACTAGGATCAGCGTTTATTCGAACCAAATTAAAACATTCGTTCCAAACCCAAAGAGGCAGATCATATTGTAGAAAAAAGTGGGTTTAAGGGCAAAATAATGGCGAGTGCTTTTATTATAGTTAAAATACAAAAAAAGCCAAATATGCCACAAACAAAACCAATCGTGAGTGTAGAAAATGTTGTAGCTTCTGCAGATGTAATGCAAAAGATGGATTTGAACGAAATCACTAGAACATTTCCAGATGTAGAATATCATCCGGATCAATTCCCAGGACTGGTGTTTAGATTAAAGACTCCAAAAACTGCAACATTGATTTTCACTTCAGGTAAAATGGTATGTACAGGTTCTAAATCTGAAGAGATGGCAAGAAAGGCTGTGAAAACAGTAGTACAAAAACTTCGAAAAGGTGGAATTAAAGTAAAAAAAGATGCAGTAGTAACAGTTCAAAATATCGTTGCATCCATCAATCTAGGCGGAAAAATCCATTTAGAACAAGCAGCAAGAACATTGCCACGAAGTATGTACGAACCAGAACAATTTCCTGGACTTATTCATAGAATGTTAGATCCAAAAACGGTGATTTTATTATTCTCTTCAGGAAAACTTGTATGTACAGGAGCAAAACACGAACCAGATGTATACAGGTCTGTAAATAACTTACATGCACTACTTGAAGAAAAAGGATTAATGATTTATGATTAAAATCATAAATCTACTTTCATTCATTTTTATCTAGAAAAATTTGCAAATTAAAAAATACCAAAAAAGAATTTTAAAAAATAAATTATTTAATTGGGCTTCCTAACGGTACATCTTCAGTGACAGTTAGCCAAAAGGGTTTATCATCGACATCAGCAGCTAACAACATTGCGTTTGATTCAACACCAGCCATTTTTTTAGGTTCTAGATTTGCAATCACAATAACAGTTTTTCCGACAATATCTTCAGGTTGGTAATATTGTGCACCACCAATTATAACATCACGCTGATCACCATTTCCCAGATCAATTCTTCCTTTGATAATTCTAGATTTGCCTTCAATAGGTTCAGTTCCAATAATTCTTGCAACTCGAATGTCTAATTTTGCAAAATCATCATACGATACAGTAGACATAACAGACACTAATTTGCCCAGTTAAAATGAATTTCGAATATCATTGTAATTCTTTTTTATTTATTCCACTAGTTTCAATTTCATATCGGAGTGCGGCAGGAATTTCCATGTATTTTTTATTAACCAATTCAATAATTTGATCTTCAGGCACGTTGACTTTTTTCAATAATTTACCACGTTGATGAGCATATGCATTTTTCCAAAAACCAGCACCATCCAAAGTTTCAATTTTTGGCATGTATTTTGTGGGATTCATTTTCTTTTAAATTTTAAGTGACTGTGACGGAAGATTGGTAAACGCCATTGGAACTGGAGTTAATGTTCCGGATTTTAGGCATGTTACCCATCACAGTCTATTTGAGATGAAACAGGAATCTAATATATTTAATGCGGAATAAAGGATTGCAGCACATGGCTGTAATTCAGGTAGAAGTGGAAATTGATGCACCAATTGACAAAGTATGGGCGGTGGTTTCAGACATAGATAATGAACCCAAGTTTTGGAAGGGAACAAAAGAAGTTAAAAATATTTCAAAGGAAGGAAACACGATAAACAGAGAAGTTACAATCGCATTTAGGGATCAAAAATGCCTACAGCAAGTAAAAATTTATCCTAAAGAGAAAATCAAAGTTAAGTTTATCAAAGGAATAATCAATGGTGAAAAAATAGTATCTCTTACTGCAAAAGACGAAAAAACTATTCTCTTGACATATTGGAACATTAAACTGACAGGCATGATGGGGATGTTTACAGGGGCAATAAAAAATCACATCAAAAGCGGTACAGAGCAAGCTATGCAAAGCATCAAAGAAGAGATAGAGCGATAACATATGGAAATAATTTTTGATTTTTTCAATTATATTCTAACTGCAATTTTAATTGGAATTTCAGGAGCGTGGATATTTCTCATCAAATCAATGATAGAATCATCCAAACTTTCACCATATCTAGACAAATTTGAAAACATTTCTAAAGCCACTCCCAAAGTGTCAGTTATTCTTCCAGCAAGAAATGAAGAAAAATTTCTTGGAAATTGTTTAGAGTCACTATTAGATCAAGACTATGAAAATTACGAGATCATTGTAATAGATGATTCATCTGAGGATTCAACTGGAAAGATAATTTCAGACTTTGCTAAAAAAAATTCCAAAGTCATTCATGTACCTGCAAGAGCAAAACCTGAAGGATGGATGGGTAAAAACTGGGCATGTATGGAAGGATATAGAAGAGCGTCAGGAGATATTTTGTTATTTACAGATGCAGACACACAACATTCTAGGAATGTGATATCATTAGCAGTTGCACATTTAATTTCATTACATTTAGATGCACTATCTGTAATTCCAAAAATGTTAACATTTGATTTTTGGACAAACATATCACTTCCAATGATATCTACATTTCTACATACTAGATTTTCAGCATTAAATGTAAACAATCCCTCAAAGAAAACAGCATATTTCTTTGGAAGTTTTTTCATCATGAAAAAAAATACATACGAAGATGTAGGAATGCATGAAGGCGTAAAACATGAAATCATTGAGGATGGAGCGCTTGGTAGAAAGGTCAAAGAAGCAGGTTATAAAATTAGAATGGTGAGAGGAGAGCACCTAATTAACGCAGTATGGGCCAGAGACAAAACCACACTGTGGAATGCACTTAAGAGATTAATGATTCCTTTGTATTTACAAAGTGAAAAAATTGCAATAGGAAGTTGCTTTGCCACATTATTTTTGTTGTTTGTACCTTTTCCAATTTTTGCAACATCAATTTTTTTACCTGTTGAAACCATATCTGCAAAAATACTTTGTATATCAGCTGCACTTGCATCATTTTTGATTTATGTTGGTGCAATAATAGAAACCAAAATCATGCTCAGATTACGATTGATTTATGCATTATTTGCTCCACTGGGTGGACTGATAGTAATTTCAGGATTTTTTACCGGGTTATTTCAAGCAAAAAAAGCATCATCAATTTCATGGAGAGGAAGAAGTTATTCTATGAAAGATCATATCCAGAATTCAATCAGAGTATAGTAATCCTTTTAGATAGAAAACAAAGAATAAAAAATCTATGGACAAGTCAGGAGTATTTGTAGGTGGAGTTATTGGAGCCGCAATAACAATGGTAATTATCGCAGTATTATTTATCTCGCCTCCAGAAGCATTAAAATCAGATTCAGTAAAAATTAACGAACAAGTAATCAATGCAGTTGAAGCATCGTCACTTTACTCAAAAAAGTTATCATTAATCGAAATTTTTGAAAAATCAGAACCAGGCGTAGTAAGAGTAAATGTACAAAGAAATGAAACCGCCGAGGTGGTTGGAGGGGTAGGATCGGGATTTGTTTTTGATAAAAAAGGACACATCATTACAAATGCTCATGTCGTAAATGATGCAATCAAAGTTGTAGTAACATTTCTTGATGGAAGATCATACAATGCAGAAATCATAGGGGCAGACGAATATACAGACATTGCAGTAATCAAAGTTAACGCAGATTTAGCGCTTTTACACCCATTATTCATTGGAGATTCATCAAATCTAAAAGTAGGTGAACAAATAGCTGCAATTGGAAATCCATTTGGATTATCAGGTTCTATGACTTCAGGAATTGTTAGCCAACTAGGAAGATTGCTTCCATCAGGTTCAGGATATTCAATTCCAGATGTAATTCAGACAGATGCTGCAATTAATCCAGGTAATTCTGGAGGTCCATTACTTAACATGCGAGGGGAAATCGTTGGCATAAACACAGCAATACAGTCAGCCACAGGAGAATTTACCGGTGTTGGATTTTCAGTACCATCACAAACGGTTGCAAAAATTGTTCCAACATTAATTGAAAAAGGAGAATACAAGCATCCATGGATTGGAATTTCTGGAAGAGATATAGATCCAGATTTAGCAAAGGTTTTGAATTTAAACGAAGCCGTAGGGTTTTTAGTAATTACAGTCGTAGAGGACAGTCCAGCATTTGATGCAGGATTAATTGGAAGTGACAAAACTACAGAAGTTGATGGAGTCAAATATCCAATTGGCGGAGATGTTATTTTATCAGTAGATGGTATCGATGTAAGAAAGATTGATGATATATTGATTCACCTACAAAGAGCAAAATCAGTTGGAGATGAAATGATTTTAGAAGTTTTACGAGATGGAAGAACTA
>PFRJ01000134.1:0-1126 GCA_002788515.1 Nitrosopumilales archaeon CG_4_9_14_0_2_um_filter_34_16
CATGATTTGAACAAGCGACAGCCCGGTCTTCAGCCGAGTGCTCTCCCAGGCTGAGCTACCTCGGCACTTGAAAAAAATAATTCTGTTGAGGAATTAAAGTTTGTCTTTTCAGATCGTCCATGGAATATCTTTATGATTAGTTCGTTTGTTTATTAGACGTCCAATAACAAACAACAAATCAGACAATCTGTTAAGATATTTTACACAATTTGCGTTAATCTCGTCTTTTTCACTTAATTGTACGGTCTGAGTTTCAGCTCTTCGTACAATAGTTCTTACAAATTGTATCTGTGCAGCAGGAATGGCTCCTCCAGGTAAAATAAAATTAGTTAAAGGAGGAAGTTCAGATTCAAATTTGTCTATATATTGTTCCAATTTTTCAATCATATATAATGAAACTCTGTTTTTTACATCATTCAAATTAGGATTTGAAAGATCTGCACCAACAATAAATAATTCATTTTGAATTTCTGTTAAAATTGCAACAACATCGGCATCTAATGAATTTGTCAAAACAATTCCTAACGCAGCATTTGCTTCATCTACTACACCATATGCAATGATTCTTGGATGAGATTTAGATATTCTGAGATTTCCCTGCAATCCTGTATTTCCATCATCACCTGTTTTAGTATATATTTTCATAAACATAGTATTTCTGAAATACTATTATGTTATTCGCACTCAATATGAAAATTCATTAGGCAAAACCATCTAATAATCCACAATGATATCGGATTTTTTAAAATCTGCCATTAATCTAAAGAATGTATCAAGACAAGGATGGATAGACAAACTATCCATAGATAAACCAGAATCAGTTGCTGATCATTCCTATTCTATGGCTGTTATTGGAATGGTCATATCTGATTTGGAGAAGTTCAACACTGAAAAAATTCTGAAAATGATTTTGCTTCATGATTTAGCAGAATCAAAAATTGGTGATTACACACCTGAAAAAATTTCTTATGAAAAAAAGAAAGAGTTGGAAAACACAGCATTTGAAGAAATTATAGAAAAAATACCTGTCAATATAAAATCAGAATATTTAAAAATTTGGCAAGAATATCAAGATAAAACTTCACCAGAATCAAAAATAGTTCATCAAATTGACAAATTAGAAATG
>PFRJ01000134.1:1160-2968 GCA_002788515.1 Nitrosopumilales archaeon CG_4_9_14_0_2_um_filter_34_16
ATTCTAAAGAGATCAAATCTTTTTTTGAATCTGCAAAAAAAGAAATTACTGATCCAAAACTTAAAGAATTATTTAGACAAATTGTAGAAGAATAGACATATGTCCGATAACGAGAAAGACGAGTTGATTAACGCACAAAAACAAGTGATTGGTATTTTATTTGAAATAATCAAGAGATTCCAAGCAAATAATGATCTAGATGAAGAATACTTTCAATTAATCATAAAAGATGAAAAAAACGAAGATAGGATTAAAAAAATATTTGATGAACGAGCAGAGAATGCTAAAATTGCAACTATGTTATTAAAACAATTAGAAACTTAATTTCCACAACCACAATTATCATCAGAGATAATTCTGAGATGAGCTGTCTGCTGATATTTATCTTGAATATAGTTTGCAAGATTTACGATCCGAATTCTTGGTTCCTTGATCGTCCAACTACCTTCATTTTCAAACCAAAATTCAATTTCATCAAGATCATATCGCTCATTTTTTTCAACAAGGCTTTTAAAAATTATTTTGATTTCATTGATTTCAGACTCGGAAAGTTTTGATTTGTTTTCAACCATGGTAGTGATTTCATTTAATTTGATTATTACGTTGTTTGTTAAAGGCATGAATGGATTAAACTCTAGATTCTATAACAATCTTTTCTAGCGATATTGTTTTTATAAGAATTGAATTATTTGAAATCATGCAGTATTTTCAGGCTTTAAAGTTAGGTCAAAAAAGAGTTGCATCAGCAAGAGAGTATCTTAACAATCTCACTAATGGTAAAGCAATGCCTGCACTGGCATTAGTGACTGGCAATTCAAATGTATGGGCACCAGTTGGAGAAGAAAACCTTTATGCGTTTGTGGATGAATCTGCAGGTTTTGTGTTGACTGATAATAGCGGGTATATCCTTGCACTCGTTGACAAAACAGGTTCTTCAAAAACAATTGTTCAAGGAGTGACAGAGCAACAAAAAGAATTATTGGAAAAAGCGTTTGAAAAAGACAATATTCCAAAATTTAAAGGTAAGGTCATACTTCCAGTATAACCTTGAAATAAAACGTAAAGCTTTAGTTATGATATAGTGTGGAATAAGAAATGACAAAATTTGCTCAAGAGATTGAAGTTCAAGGTCATTTGATTGATTCTTCAATTTTAACAAAGATCTTTGATAAAATAATGGATTTGCAAGGAGAATTCCAAGTTCAAGAAATCAAGATCGGTGAGAAAAAAGGAGACACATCATTTGCACGATTATTAATTACTGGAAAAAATCAAAAACAATTAGATGAAATTTTAGAAACAGTTTATCGCTTAGGTGCAGTATCCAAAATTCAAAAAGAAATAACATTAAAAAAATCTCCAAAAAATTGTGTGATGCCTGATAATTTTTACAGCACAACAAACAACCATACCCATGTATTTCATAAAGGAAGATGGATTCCAGTGGAAAATATGATGATGGACAAATGTATAGTTGTGAAAAGTGGAAGGGCATTTTGTGTACCAGTCAGAGATGTAAAAAAAGATGACTTGATAATTGTGGGGGAAAGCGGAGTCAAAATCACACCACCAGAACGTCCAAGAGAAGGAGTTAATGTTTTTGAGTTTATGGGAAGTTCAAGCTCTAGTGAAAGGCCAACCCAACATATTGCAAAAAAAGTTGCAGATGATATTTACAACACCAAAAAGAAAGGAGGCAAAATTGTCATAGTTGGCGGTCCTGCAATAGTGCATACAGGGGCAGACGATGCGGTATCCGAATTAATCAGATCTGGGTACATTGACGGGGTACTAGCAGGTAATGCCCT
>PFRJ01000062.1 GCA_002788515.1 Nitrosopumilales archaeon CG_4_9_14_0_2_um_filter_34_16
GAAGAGGAAACCCCAGTAGATTCTGTATCTTCAGCTGGTGTAGAAGAAGATGAGGTCGAATCTACTGAGGTAGATGTGTTATCAGAAGTTATGTCATTCATGTCACCAGTATCAGCATAAGCTTCAGGCCAATAACTTGATGAAATAGAATATGGAGTTACAATAACTGTTGATAGGATAAGGAAAAGACAAACAAGAGAAAGTAATGGGCGAATTTTTTCAAATTTAAATTTGACATCTTCAGCAAAAATAAATAAAAAGAAAACAAGCGGAGTAAAAATAACAACAACAAAAGAATCATCTAAAATAAAAGAGGTATCAAAATTAGAAACATAATTAAAAGTATTTACAGATAATTGTTCATCAAGAATATTTATAAATTCAAAAATATTTTGTTCATAAAATGGAGCAGAAATGAATTTAAATTGATTAACAAAGAATTCTTTCTGCAAAATATTGGAATCGATTAAAATCATATCATCAGATTGTTGTTGATCTGAATCATCAAGATAAAGTGATTCAATTTTAGGATTCTTTTTTCTATCATCACGTGGTTTGTCTGTTTGTAAAATTCGTTCAACTATAACTTGTGGTTGAACTATAACAGAATCAAAATGAATTTTTTGATCAGATGTTGATGAAAGCAGAACCAAGTCTTCATCAAGAAGAATTGTTTTTGATGTAGAATCTGCAATTAGAAGAGATGGACTTTGGATTTGTTTTTTTCTTGGAGCATCAGATGTTAAGTCTATTGCTTCATCAAGATTCACAGAAATTATTTTTCTTGTTTGTACAATTGGTTTTTCTGTTGATTCAATATTCGATGAATCAATTGAGGTTGTATCTGCAAATCCAATTGGCATACTAGATGTTGCCAATAACAAAATTGCAATAAAAGATAGAAGAGTTCTCAATTAAAGAATTCCCCCACACAAATGTTTGCAAAAACTTCTTGGTGTAGAATTTGATTTGCAAGAATTTGGTGTAGAGAATTCTCTAGGAGATTGAAAAATCCATTAATGCTATCCATAGGATAGTCTAAGGTAAACACCTCATCTTCTTCTACACCAACAAAAATTGATTCACAAAAAACAATAAAGAAGGTGGAAATGTACCTAAAAGACCGATTCCATGATGGAAATTAAAGGGATACATTGATCCGATTTGGATCTTTGATTTTTGACGGATTTTTGATAAAAAATTGAGAAACTAGATTTTTTTAAAATAAAAATCAAATAGTAATTTATGAAAATATTGGTTATAAAAAAAATTATTTTTAAAAATGTTGTAGTGAGTAATATTGTAGCTAACAGATATTCAATACTTACAAAGGAATTGTAAATGCATCACCATATTCAACTTTAATGATTTGACTTTTACCAGCTGGTAATACACGTACATAATCATCTATAGGGATATTTTTTGCAATCTGTTCTTCTAATTTAGAAAATTCAATTCTAATTTTTTTTGCAGTTTCAACCATTTCCAAACCATGTGGTTCAATGATCGCATAGCATGTAGAGTATTTTTTAATTGGTTCAGGAGGACCACATGTTAAAATATAATTATCATCTTGTTTAATGATACCTACAGCTAGTCTAAGAGTTTCAGATTTGATAAAATTTCTTTGTCCTTCAATTGTAAAAGATCCTTTTGGTAAAAATTCTCCACTAGGTGCAGATTTTTTTACTTGATCAGGATGTACCCAATATGCACTCACACCATACATTCCTTCTCTCCAAGCTCTACTAAAACAAACTGTTGCATGTGCAACTTCATTCATACTTGTATCAGGTGCATTTTCTGCATCTTTCAGAATAAAAAATGGTGAACCAAAAATATCACCATGAAATATTTTATCATTTTTGTCTAAATGCTTTCTAACTACAGCTGAATTTGATGCAGCATCTCTTCCCCCGATTGTAAGATATCCATCAGTTGTAAAGAACCATCTGTATCTTTCATACCAGTTTTTTTTTCTGATTTCTGAAACTGTGATTAGATCTCTTTCTGATTCTGTTTTACTCTGGAATTTTTCTAATTTTTTCTCTGTTTTTTCTTTTATTGCTTGAATTGATGATATAGCAGCTGATTGTTTTTTTGCTTCGTTGAACAATACCGATGCAATTGATTGAAGAGATGATTGAGTGTTTATCTTTATTTTTTCATCTTGTATAACAATTAATGAAATTCCTTTCTCATTAACTAATTTTGCATTATGATTTGCTAAGATCTCACCTGCAACATTATCTGTAATTGATATTATTCCCTTTGATACCATTTCAAAAAGAGAATTTGCAGCATCTGTGATGTTCTTTGATCTCTCTTTGACAGTCTCAATAGCTTTTTCTTGCTCCAAAATCTGTATTTGTAGTTCTTTGATTTTTTTATCTGAACCACTTGATTGAACAGATTTTCCTTTTGCTATAATACTTTCAGTAAAAACAGTATCTAACCCTTCAATGAAACTATTTGCTGGGGTTACATCTCCTTCTAGTTTTCCTAATTTTAAAGGAAGAACTTCAATTCTTTCATCTCTAACTATTACAACATCATGATTTCCTGATATAATGTCTGAAACAATTTTTTTTACAGTCTCAAAAATTTTCTTTATTTCTTCATTTGAAAGTAAATTGCCGATTCTTTTCCCATCAATGCCTGTAATTTCAAAAACTGCTTCTACATATTTTTTTGGTAAACCCAAAGTTCTTCCAAACCACTTTGCAGCAACCAAGTCAGTAGTTTTAAGCTCATCAAAATCAGATTCCTTCAAATTAAAAATATCTATGCTATTACTTGGAGGTTGGGTGTATTCTAATCCAACACCTAATTTTCTGTGTCTTACATCTATTGAATGCTGTAATGCAAGTATTTTCATTTCATTATTACATAGTAAAATATTTCCTTCTCCAAAGAACTCTCCTACCAGTACAAACTCTTTTCCAAACCCTTCAAAAGTAAAATATGCAATTCTCT
>PFRJ01000077.1 GCA_002788515.1 Nitrosopumilales archaeon CG_4_9_14_0_2_um_filter_34_16
TCCACATTTGAGGTATTTTGGTTACACTTTAAGTAGATTTTCTATTCAAGTCCAGGGATCAGATTTGTCATCCCAAGTTATTGCATCATTGCCATCAAGAGTTAAAGAGTCACTGTTTTGAACAAACAATAACAGGCATTCATCGGAGCAATGAGTCAGTTCAGAATGTTTCATAAATTTACCACAATTTTCACAATACTGTCCCATATCTCAAATGAATTAAGGCTAGTCTTTCCACCTAAATTCCCTCATAGGAAACGCGTGTTTTATTTATTTTATAATTAGGTACAATTATCAAATTTGAGAATGAAATTTCAGCAAGTGTTGAATCATCTTTATATTGAATTTGATCCGGAATGGTGTAATTGGATTCTGTAAAACGTCAACAACATACACCAAAAAAAGAAAAAACACGTAGTGTAACATATCGATTACCTGTAAAATTAGTGGAGGAAATTGAAACAGAGGCTATGAATCACAACATATCTCACAACGTAATGGCAAGACAAATTTTAGAAAAGTATATTCAGTGGGATAGATTCGCAGACAAAATCGGAATGATTCCAATTCCAAAAAAAATTCTAGACACACTGGGAATAGAGATGAGTGCTACAGAAATCAATGAAATAATCAACATAATAAAACCAGTGATCAAAGACACGGTGTTATTCATTAAAGGCAAGTATGACTTGAAAAGATGCATTGAGACATTAGAGGATTATATGAGAGCATCAGGGATGAAATCAGATCATCGGATTGAGGGAGAACTACATCATTTTATAATTCAGCATGAATTGGGTGGCAATTGGTCAATATTTACAGAACAGTTATTGCAAGAGATATTCAAAGAGTTCTTGCCAAATTCAGAAATGAAATGTCAGACAACAGAAGCAACAGTTATTGCAACAATTGCGTTAGGTGGAGATTTTAACGAGCACAGTTATTAGGATTTGAGAGTTGATTCTGCTTTGAGTCCCTTGTAACGATTTCTTATAGTAACTTCAGTAACTCCAGCTGCCTCTGCAAGATCTCGCTGTGTTATAGATACACCATTTTTTACACATGACAAATAAAGTGCAGTAGCAGCAAGTCCCATAGGATCCTTTCCTGCAGATTCCTTACGTTCTTGTGCTTCTTTGAGCACTTTTACTGCATAACGTTTTGTTTTTTCAGATATCTCAAGCTTACTTGAAATTCTTGCAATGCATTGAATCGAATCAACAACAGGCATTTTTAATTCCAATTCATGATGTAGTAATCTATAACATCTTGCAATATCCTTTCGTTTGACATTGGCAGCGTCTGCCACATCTTTTAGAGTTCTTGGAGTTTCAGTATCTCTACATGCAGCATACAACGATGCTGCAATCATTGCAGAAATTGATCTTCCACGAACTAATTTCTTTTCCAATGCTTTTCTGTAAATGTACGCTGCTTTTTCAAGAACGTTTGCAGGAATCGAAACTTTGTCTTTTAATTTATTTAAATCACTCAGAGCTTGTCTCAAATTTCTATCTACAGGAGCATGAACTTGGCTTCTGCTATCCCAGGTTCTCAGTCTCTCAATAGTGCTTTTCATAGAAGTTGAAAGAGGTTTGCCAGAAGCATCTTTGTTTAATGGATTAATCACAGTGGACAATCCCATGTCATGAATCATCAATGATGAAGGAGCGCCAGTTCTAGCAGGATCTGCACCGCCATCTTTTTGAAATGATCTCCATTCAGGACCGGACTCTTGGGTTTTTTCAGAAATTACATATCCACATTTTCCACAAAATTGTTCTCCAGTAACTTCATCTACTAACAAAGAGTTTTTACCACAACGTGCGCATGTTGGTTTAGAATTTTTATTGAAAGTATCCATGTGGGTTTCCTTACAGCGTTATCCTGTTTATTGAATTTTTTATCGTTAAAATATAGTTAATTGTATTACCTTCAAACATAATTTTGAAACGTTTCTCAGGTATAAGAAGGGTGAGTATTTCTCCAAATAGAAAAGTTGGTTTTACAAGCTATGCAATAACAGTGACTTCAGGAGTAGACATGCCCCCATACCCAGAATCGATTGTTTGTTTAGGATTCAATGTCGTATCATGATGACATGCTTTGTTACATACAGGACAGAATTTTCTATCAAGCACAATACATTGACAGATGTGGTTTTTCACATAAGCTTGTGCAGCTTGATTCCATTCGCCAGTTCCATTACAATATACGCAAACGTATGAAGAAGAACTGACGCCTTTACAGAAATCACATACATCCTCAGTCATATCTTTATGATTCTTAATAGTCGAATCAATATATTTGAAGATATTGAAATTGGAAAATCAATAAACCTTTTAAAATATCTGCAAATACAACTATAATCATGAAGCAAAAAGCAGCATCAAGAAACATCAAAATTTTGGTAGCCAAGCTAGGTCTTGACGGCCACGATAGAGGAGCTCTTGTACTTTGTAGAGCATTTAGAGATGCAGGAATGGAAGTAATCTATTCAGGGCTTTTTGCCACACCAGACAGAGTTGCACAAATTGCAGAAGATGAAGACGTAGATGCAATTGCAATGAGTTTACTAAATGGCGCACATGGAACACTGTTCCCAAGAGTTGTAAAGACACTAAAAAAGAAAGGAATCAACGATGTTTTGATAGTAGGCGGAGGTGTGATTCCAGAAGTTGATCACAAAGAGTTGGTTAAAGCAGGCGTAGATCATGTATTTGGTCCGGGTACACCATTATCTACAATTATTGATCACATCACAACTGGTGTGTCTAAGTTAAGAAAAATATAAAAAAAGATTATTCTGTGGAATCAGGCCACATCATTTTACGCATCTCTTTACCAACTTTTTCAATTTGGTGTTCGTCATATACTTTCATGTGTTTATCAAATGCATCTTTTCCATTTTTCTGATATTCAGAAATCCATTCGTTGTTGAATGTACCATCTTGAATCATGGTAAGAACTTTTTTCATGTTTGCCTTGTTTGCAGAATCCATGACCATTGGTCCACGTGTTAATCCACCATATCGTGCAGTTTCACTAACACGTCTCCACATTCCATTTATTCCATATCTCTGAATCATATCAACAATGAGTTTGAGTTCATGTAAAACTTCAAAGTATGCAATTTCTGGTTGATATCCTGCTTCAACAAGAGTTTCAAATGCATTTGTAACCATAGAAGCTGCGCCACCACAAAGGTCAGCTTGTTCACCAAACCAATCAGTTTCTACTTCTTCTTTGAAAGCAGTTTTGATTAATCCAGCTCTTGCACTACCTATTGCTTTTGCAATTCCCAATGTCCTATCCCAAGCCTTTCCTGTAAAATCTTGTTCAACTGCAACAATTGCAGGAGTACCAAAATTATCAAGATAAGTTTCGCGAACTTTGGAACCAGGTCCCTTTGGTGCAACCATGATTAAATCAACGTTGCTTGGTGCTTCAATCCATTTCCAATAGATTGCAGCTGCATGAGAAAATGACAATGCTTTTCCTTCTGAAAGATTTGGTCCGATTTCATCTTTGTATACTTGACCTTGAATCATATCAGGAATCAATATGTGAACAATGTCGGCTTGTTTTGTAGCATCTGCAACAGACATTACTTTGTGACCATCAGATTCTGCCTTTTTCCAGCTGTTACCGCCTTCCTTAAGACCGATTATCACATTTAGACCAGAGTCTTTCATGTTGTTTGCTTGTGCATCACCTTGGATTCCATAACCTATTACGGCAATCGTTTGATCCTTGATTGGGTCAAGACTAATTTCGTTATCTTTCCATGTTTTTGCCATGATTTTTGCAAGGATACTGCAAATATTAACTATGATTTAGATTTCAATAACATTATCACATGCACGACATTTTACAATGACTTTATCACCAGATAATCTTGTAAATCTCTTTGAACCGCATTTGGGACAGATGGGACAAGATCTTACAGGTTCCATGAATAGATATATCACTAATTTTGATTTAATTTAGTCTATTGTATTGAACCACTGCCAAGTATTCGGATTGTAGTGGATTCGGGTTTTAAAATTACAGCTATTTGTCCTTTCTTACATACAATTGGTTTTTCAAACGTTAGTTTTAGAGGAGATATTGATGAAAACTTGGCAGCTTTGATTTGCAAACCAACACTGACCAAACATCCTTGATTTTCTGCAATATCATTTTTGTAAAATGGGCTTTTTTGAAAATCAAGTTCAATTTCAGTTTTAATATCAACTGCACCTTCAGCAGAAATTATGTCTCCGCGACTCACTTCGTCAGGTTTTGCGCCCTTTACTGCCAATCCAACTCTTGCAGGGCAAACAGATTCACTTACTGGATCGTCATGCATTTGAATGGATTTAATTAAAACATCAATTCCTAATGGATACAATTTCAAATTATCATATTGTTTTACGGTACCATTTGTTACTTTGCCTAAAATGACGGTTCCGACACCTTTAACATCAAAACAGTGATCAACTACCATTGCAGGAGTATCATTGTTTGTTATTGGTTCTAGTTTATCCATCTCTGCTTTGATTTTTTCAGGTTCAACTTTAAGATATTTTTCAACCACAGTTCCTTTGATCATTGCATCTAATTTTGATTCATCAACATCAAATGTATGTGATAGTATTCCTTTGTCTTTTTTTAGAGAATCAAGTGCAATGATTTGCTCGCCAGTGAATTTATCTAATTTATCTACGTAAAATATTACATATTCTGCCAAATTGATTGCCTGAAACAATGGTTGAATTTTTTCCGGGAATCCACTTGGGGTTACCCATGTTTTGATAATATCGGATTCTTTTCGATCATAAAGAGAAAGATCAGTTACAGTTCCTTTTTTCCCAAATTCAGATACAATATCTTGTTTGCCCAAGACTACAAAGTTTACAGACTTGACCATAATTTTAGGTAAAAAAATCGGTTTAATGAATGAATAAAAAATGAATCTCTCTTACACAATACGATTAAATTCAAAATTATTGCATATAGTACAAGCAAAACTAACTACTAAATCCAAAGTAAAACAAATAAACAAAAACAACAAACCATTCCTAAAAATTTAGAGAAAAAACGATACGAGAGGTCTTTAGCAGAATTTAAAAAAGACATCAAAGATAAGCATTAGAATCTATAGTCGCAAAAAACAAGTATTCAATACGCCTAACTTCATCTAACTGCAACTCGTTTTTTAGTAGTTTTACGTGCTGGTCTATCAACTTTTTCAGTTTTTAGTTTTGGTTTATCCGTAGATATACTCACACCCTTCTTTTGCCCCGTACGTCTAGCATCATTTCGTATTTTTTCATCTTTTTGTAGTTTTTTTAACTCTGCTGTATCTATTTTACGTGTTTTACTTGGTGACATATACTTTAGAAATTCATTGTAGTAATTTAACATTTAGTCACGAAATGAAGTTAGAATTAACTCTACTTTTTTTCAAGAACCATCAATCACTTTTAAAAAACTACTGAAGTATTGTTTTAATTGTCAGAAAAATAATAATGGTAAAAGGAATAAAAAATAAGAAAATCAGATATTTGCATTTTGAATCAAGATATTGTAAAATTTACAATTATTGCGACTAAAGACGACTCTAAAAACCATACTAGGAATGTTAACAGGGGTATTCAGAAATATCTTCAGAAATTTCAATAGATTCATCTAGAATGTGCAGATGATACAATATTGCTTTTCCATGCGAATTAGACATTCTGAGAGTCATAATACTGTATGAATTTAATTTGATATTAAAGAATAACGTACGAATCATACTACACTCAAAGGTATCTATGAATCTACGAAAATGAGCGTAGAGTTACAATATAGCTTGCAAATCTATGATTTTTTGGTTTTACCAGTTTTTGAGAATATTTCGGAACAGGTTTTCCAACGGCTCCCTTAAGACCAAGCGGTCCACGTACATATTTTTCATTATCGGCCCAAAAAAGAACTTCATCAGTCGGAGCATAGTAGTTTAGAATTTTTTTATCAACAATATTATTGATAATTTTTCCATATTTTTTAGAAGATGGTACATCCTCAGTTATGGATGCTCCAAAAAGATACACACTGTCAATAATGCCAAAATTCTGTTTCTTTTTTGAGAGATATTCCATAGTACTCAAAATAACTTGAGACCCCAAAGAATGTCCCATTAATCGAATCTTTGTACTAGGACTGGATAGTTTAAAATCTTCAATGAATTTTCCGAGATTATGTCCATTTTTCTTTGCAATAATTTGCCCTACAGCAAGTGATCGCTTTGCATATTTTATTAGATGAGCACCAGCGGTGTTAGAATCATAACTAAATCCAATTATGGGGTGACGATATCCAAGTTTATGTAATTGTTTTTTTGCAAGCAAGACTTTGGCAATAGCTCCTGCATTATCATTTCTCAATCCATGAATCATTATTGCGAGGTCATTTGAGCCGATCAAATTACTGAAATCTTTTTTTGGGTATAGATAATAGGAATTAGTTTTGAGAGTTTTTCCAGTGGTAAGATCATAGTATCCACGTGTGGAAACTCTGGGGACAGGCTTCATCGTTATTTAGAAGGGCCCAAATTCTTTTTGTGTTTTTCAATATCAGATAATTCAACTTTTGTAAACAATGGAGACGAATCACCCAGCACATGTCCTGAGGAAATATTTAGTTCAGAGATATCATTCCAAGAAGAATCTTTAGCATTCCCGCTTAATCCAAGCTGAATCCAGATTTTTTGAGAGGACTCTGGAAGAAACGGAGACAGTGCAATAGCCATGCTTTTTGCAGCGTTAACTGATAGAAAAACGCAGTTTGTTGTTCCAGGACCTAATTTCCAAGGTTCCTTATGCTGAAAATATTGGTTAAAAAAAGATGAGAATTCCATAATTTTCTTCAAAGCCCTGTCCAGATAGTTCTGTTCTAAAAGAGAGCCAATTTCAGTTGAAAATGTTTTGATTTTCTGTTCTGCTTCAGAATCTTTCTCATCAAATGATTCAATTTCTGGAACTTTACCATTAAATGATTTTTTGGTAAATCCAAGTGCACGATTAACAAAATTTCCAAGATTTCCAATTAGCTCAGAATTGATTCTCAAAGCAAAATCATCCCAATCAAAATTCAAATCATCTTGAGAATAGGGATTAATAGAAACAAGATAGAAACGAAGATAGTCTGCAGGATAGTATTCTAGGAATTGTTTTAAACCAATATACCAATTTCTGCTTTTTGAGATTTTCTTTCCTTGTAGTGTTAGATGTCCCCTAGTTGGGATGTAATCTGGTAATTTGTATTCACTGTTTATTCCCAATCGCATTGCAGGTAAGAAGAGATAGTGATGATACACAATGTCTTTTCCAATAAAATGGTAAATGTCAGCAGAATTCCAAAAATCTTTTCCGTCAATTCCTTTATCATTTAAAAATTTCAGAGTAGTTGAAATGTATGCTAAATGGTTATCAAACCAACCATAGAAAACTTTGTCTTTTGCATCATCCAACGGTACAGGAACGCCCCAAGTAATGTCTCTGGTAATATCCCAATCAATCAAACCAGATTTAATCCAGTTTTGAACATATTTCTTGACGTCTTTTTGCAGATGCTCATTTTCAGCCAACCATTTTGATAACGAATCACTAAAATTAGTAAGTCTAAAAAAATAATGTTTTGTTTTTTCCTTTGTTGGAGGCTGACCGCATAGTGAGCATTTTGGATCAGTTATCTCATCAGGAACACGACCACAACTTTCACACAAATCAGAATATTGATCTTCAGCTTTGCAGTAGGGACATACACCTTTCACATACCTGTCAGGTAAGAATTTCTTGTCATTATTGCAATAAAACTGGATTATCTCTTTTTCATAGATATGCCCAGAGTCATTTAGTTTTTTGAACACATCTTGAACAAATGCAATGTTTTCTGAAGAACTAGTCTTGTAAAAATAATCAAAATCTATACCGAATGCCGAAAAATCATCATAATCACGTTTATTCCAATGAGCAACATACTCAGAAGGGGTCTTGCCTTCTTTTTCAGATTGGATTAAAATCGGAGTGCCAAAATCATCAGATGCGCAAACATAGTATGCCTCAACTCCGTTTAGTTTCAAGAATCGTGTAGTTACATCAGCAGGAAGATAGGTTGATGCGACATGTCCCAAATGGATTTCACCGTTGGCATAAGGTAATGCACTTGTAATGATAGCTTTTTTGTTCATCAGATACCAGTTAAAGGCGGGACTGGGGTTAAGAAGTTTACCAGCTGTTAGAGTATTTTACTTGTTCAGGTGTAAGTCTATCAATTTTAACATTCATTGCATTTAGTGCATCAACTGCAACTTGCTTGTCAATTTCTTCAGGAACATTGATAATTTTATTTTCCATTTTCTTGTGGTTTTTAAGAATATACAAAACAGACAAAATTTGATTTGAGAAAGATTGTGCCATAACTTCTGGCGGATGACCTTCTGCTGCAACCAAATTTGCAAGTCTTCCCTGTCCGATAAGATAAACCACTTTTCCATTTTTCAAAGTACATTCATCAAGATTAGGTCTTACTTCTTTAACAGATTTTGATGATTGTAATAAGAATTTGCTGTCAATTTCAACATCAAAGTGACCAACATTGCCCATGATGGCCCCGTTCTTCATTTGTAAGATGTGTTCTTTTCTAATGACGCTAGTCATTCCAGTACATGTAACAAACATGTCACCAATCTTTGCAGCTTGAGACATTGGCATTACTTCAAATCCATCCATGTGAGCTTCTAAAGCTTTGATTGGATCTACTTCAGTGACAATTATTTTAGAACCCATTCCATGGAATCTAGATGCAACACCACGTCCAACCCACCCATATCCAACTACCACGACACGTTTTGATGCCATGAGAAGATTCATTCCACGAAGATAGCCATCAATAGTACTTTGTCCAGTACCATATCTATTATCAAACATATGTTTTGTATACGCCTCATTAACTAAAATTACTGGATAACGAAGTTTGCCTTGATTTTCCACGGCTCGGATTCTAGTAACGCCTGCAGTTGTTTCTTCTGTGGCACCTAAAATTTTCATCGTGTTGAATCGTTTATCAAAATGCGCTTTAATGTTCATGTCAGCCCCATCATCAGTCAAAATTGTTGGTTTGTGTTTTAGTACTTGATCAATACACCAATCATATTCTTTGACAGTTTGTCCATGCCAAGAATAGACATGAATACCCTGAGATGCCAAAAATGCAGCAATATCATCCTGAGTAGTAAGAGGATTACCACCACAGCATGCAACAGTTGCTCCTAACTCTTTAGCACCCATTAACAATACAGATGTCTCTTTAGTAATATGCAAACAGAATCCAAGAGTAATTCCCTTGAGAGGTTTTGATTTTTTATAACGATTGATTGTATTATCTAGAATTTGCATATGAGATCTAGCCCATTCGTAGGACAGTTTACCATCTTTGATTAGTTTTGGACTAGTCTTAACTTTACTCAATAAATGAATTCAAGAATAAGACTATAAAATTCTATCATGCGAATGTAAATAAATGACAAATACATCAAAGAGACATTGGCCTGGAAGAAAATTGCCGACAAAGGATCTGTTGCGTCTGGAAAAGGCAAAGCATTCAAAATAGACGGAAAGCAGATTGCTATTTTCAATCAAGACGGATATCATGCAATGGATGATCTTTGTGTTCATCAAGATGGATCAATTGCACCAGGAAAATTAGAAGGAGACATTGTAGAGTGCCCACTACATTTTTGGCACTATAACATCAAAACAGGGGAACTTGTAGATTACCTCAAAGACGTAAAACTTGCAACATATCCTGTGGAAGCAAGAGACGACGGAATTTACGTAGATATTTGATTGTAAATTTAAAAATAAAACACAATATACACAATAAAGTTCAGAATTAATGCAAAAGAGAGATACACTCTCTTTTGCTAGGTATGGGTTATGTTGGGCACAGATTGTTCTGTGATAACATTATGTCAAATCAGTATAAGGAATAATGTGTGTTCAAAATGAACGAATTCAGATTCAATATTAGGCATAAGTTTTATTCTCATTTATTCTGAAAATTAATTGTTGAACCAAGAGATCATAGATGAGATTACAAATCAAGATTATGCTGCAATTACGAATAAAATAGAAAAATTTGTTTCTGAACAAATAGAAAAAAATCATTCTAATGGAGTCATCTTAGGATTAAGCGGAGGTATCGATTCAGCAGTTTTAGCATACATTTGTAGAGGAAAATTAAAAGAAAAAACCCTCGCGTTGATAATGCCAGATACGTCAATTACTCCCAAGATAGAGACAGAAGATGCACTAAAAATTATCTCACTTACAGGAATAGAATACAAATTGATTGACATACATCCAATTGTGAATGAATACTCGATGTATCTTGAACCAAACGAGAAATCCAAAGGGAACCTTCGTGCAAGAGTTAGAACAAATATTTTGTATTATTATGCAAATATCAAAAACTATCTAGTGCTAGGATCAAGTGATAAAAGTGAATATTTGATTGGGTATTTTACTAAATACGGAGATGGTGCATCAGACATTACACCTATTAGCTCATTATACAAACTTCAAGTTAGAGAAATTGCAAGACATCTTGGAATTTCAGAGAATATCATTTCAAAAAAGAGCAGTCCCCACTTATGGAAAGAACATGAAGCAGAAAAAGAGTTAGGAATACAATATGAAGAGATAGATTCAATTTTGTATTGCTTGTTTGACAAAAAACTAACCGTTGATGAAACAGAAAAAGTAACGCAAATAGACATATCGGTTATAGAAAAGATAAATCAGTTAAACAAAGACAGTGAACATAAAAGAATGTTGCCAGCAAAACTTGAGACAGAGCAAATATGAAATTACAAGACACACTATCAAAATCTGAAAAAAACATAGATGTTTCAAAAAACTTGAAAATCTATTTGTGTGGAGTGACTGTTTATGATGAATCACATATAGGTCATGCCAGAACCATAATAGTTTTTGATGTTCTTCGAAAATATTTGGAGAGCAAAGGTAGTAAGATAGAGTTTATCCAAAATTTCACAGATGTGGATGATAAGATCATAAATCGAGCCAATGCAGAAAATACAACAGCTGATAAAATTAGCAAAAAATACATTGAAAATTATTTTAAAGATTTTGACGGATTAAACGTTAAACGTGCAACAAATTATCCAAAAGCAACAGAACACATTGATGAGATCATCAAATTCATTGAAAAATTAATTAAGAAAGATATCGCATATGCAACAAAAAACGGAGTATATTTTTCAGTGTCAAAGTTTCCTGAATATGGAAAACTATCTAAAAAGAAAATTGATGAACTTCAGTCAGGAGCGAGGATAGAAATAGATGAACAAAAGAAAGATCCGTTGGATTTTGCAGTATGGAAATTGTCAGATAATGAACCAGTGTGGGACAGTCCATGGGGGAAAGGAAGACCTGGATGGCATATCGAATGCTCTGCAATGAGCATAAAGTATCTGGGGGAAAATTTCGACATTCATGGAGGAGGACGAGATCTTATTTTTCCACATCACGAAAATGAAATTGCCCAATCTGAATCATGTACAGGAGTTCAATTTGCCAAGATTTGGATGCATGTGGGAATGGTAACGATTAACGGTGAAAAAATGTCAAAATCAATTGGAAATGTAAAATCAATCAAGCATGTTTTAGATAACTGGGGAGCCAATGTCATAAGATTATTTTGTCTATCAGGGCATTATTCAAAACCAATCGATTATTCTGAAGAACTGCTAAAAGAAAATTTAATCAAATGGAGACAAGCAGAAATTTGTCATTATGAATTAATTCATGCAAATAAAGAAAATGATTTGGAAAATGAATCAATTGTTGAAAAAACAAGAACAGAATTTGACAATGCATTAGAAGATGATTTTAACACACACCGTGCATTGTCATCATTTTTTCAATTAATTAAAGAAACCAATAGATTAGCAGCAGACGAAAAACTGGGTCGAAATGATGCGGAAAATATCAAAGCAGAGTTAAAGAGAATGCGAGATGTTTTAGGATTATACATACCAGAAATTACTAAAAATGAAAAACAAGAGATTGATAGATTGATCATGGATAGAGAACAACATAGAAAAGAAAAACAATTTGAGAATGCAGACAAGATACGGGATAAACTAAATGAAATGAATGTAGAATTAATTGATCATAAAGAAAAAACAATCTGGATGCGTAAAGAAAAAATCAAAGCAGAGCATCAAAATAAAATTGAGAATTAGTTCAGACTAATTATTTTTGTGCTTGAAAAAATTAGTGGAGTCTAATTAGTTTAGTCTAATTTTCATATTGTTTAATAGAATTAAAAAATATAACATAGTATGAATCCTTGGAATAAATTTTGGCAATGGTATGAAAATAAAATACTTGGAAGTGTAATTATAATTGCAATCATACAATTCATCCAAGTTCCACATATGATATGGAATGCAGACATTATGTTAGAAGCAGGGATTGTCTCTAGGATAAACCCAGTGTTAGATTGGTTACTTTACGGAGTAGACTTGATTGAAATTGTTTCCATCATTAATGTTGGAATGATTATGTTCAGTTTAATTAAGAAAAAACGTGCAGGCAAGCAAGAAAGAAAAATATCAATTAAAAATTAAACATTTCTTTGCTTGTCAAATTATGTTTTGATTAGTATATTCTATTTTAATCTGGAAGTTACAAAATCAGAAAAAATCAGACATAGTTTTTTGTTTTATCAATCCAGCAATATTTCCATGTGAAAGCCACTCAAATTTGCTAATACTCATCATATTAGATGCTAAATTCAAAGCATGATCAAAATTATCTGCAATTACGGGATTTTGAAGCATGGCCTTACGAATACCCTCACGAACTTGCCAAACGCCAACAGGGATGGCATATTCAGGTCTAATTTCACGTAGAATAACAACTCCTGCTTGAATTTTCTTTTTGTGAAGGTATTCTAAAACTCCCAATTTAGCTGCAAAGTAAGCACCTGCAATTGCAGGAGGATGATCAATTCCACGTGCATCTTCATAGTCAGAACCAAATCCCATA
>PFRJ01000058.1 GCA_002788515.1 Nitrosopumilales archaeon CG_4_9_14_0_2_um_filter_34_16
TTTATCAGTTGGAAAACCATCTTCCTTCCAGATGTAATGTATCAGTGCTTCTCTTTTATTTTGTAAATTCGTTTCATTTTGAATGTGAATCAATGATGATACATCAACTTCTAGATAGTGGGAATCAACAGGCTCAATTAGTTCAGCCTTTTGAGGAATGATTTCCCTATACACATCTCGAATTGCACCATATGGAGAGTATTTGAAACCGCCAATTACAACACCAAATGTAAAGGAAAATAGAATAACAATTAAAAATACTCCGATAATTTTATTTGTTTTAATTTTATGTCATCTCCAATCTTAATCTAATAATCATTTGAATAAATGCTTATAATCATTTTAGTCCATCATGCGCACATGAGTAAAATGCAGCGTTGCATTTCAGTTTTTAGTGATTTAAAATTGAGCACAAACATCATTGTTAGATCAATAGACTTTTTTTAACAGTTTTAAAACTTGAGATCTTTTTAGTGGCTTCATATCCTTGAAGTGTTTTCGTATGTTCTGGGATTTTTTTGCTCTAGGATAACTGTTTTTAGTGGAAATGTCAAGTTGTGGAGGAATAATGTAAAAATCCTTTGTTTCAAAAACACGATCCATTTCAAAATCAGTAAGCAATTCTTCTATTAATTTCTCACCTGATTTCATGCCAATAATTTTAGTTTTGATTTGTGTTGCATCAAATCCATATCTTGGAGCCAACAATTGTTTCATTGATTCAAATAAATCATCTAAGAGTATCAGCGGCATTTTCAACACAAAAGTTTCTCCTCCTTTTGCAAGTTCTGCTGCTGAAATGATCAAATGTACTGCATCTTCCTGACTCATAAAAAATCGTTTCATTCTTTTATCAGTAAGAGTTATTGGACCACCATTCATGATTTGTTTTTCAATTCTAGGAATGATTGAGCCTCTTGTATTTAAGACATTTCCAAATCTAACTGATGAGAATATAGTTGTAGAATTTTGAAGAAATGTTTCAGCTGAAATCATTTTTTCGGCAAGTAATTTTGTTCCACCCATTACACTTACTGGATTGACTGCTTTGTCAGTGCTTATGGAGATGACTTTTTTTACCTTTTCTGCAAGTGCTGCCAAGATCACATTTTTCGTACCTAGAATGTTTACAGCAATTGCTTCAAATGGATTGTATTCACATCTATCTACATGTTTTAGTGCAGCTGTATGAAAAATAATATCTACACCTTTTACGATGTAATTTACACGCTCTTCGTCTCTAATGTCTCCAATTATAAATACAAGTCTTTTATTTTGTCTAAATTCAATTTCCATGTCGTATTGGCCATTTTCATCGTTGCTGAATATTTTTACAAGTGATGCACCATCAGATAATGCTCTTTTTGCTATGGCTTGTCCAATTGAACCTGTTCCACCAGTAATCAAAATTGTCTTTCCTTTTAGATAAGAGGTCACTGTAAATCTACAATATTGATGATTTATTAATTATATGTCATTTAGTAGACTGCTGTAATAAAAAAATGATCCAAGTTCAACTAAGAAAACCATTTTTTCCACAAAAATCAATTTTGACAATACAAAAAAAGATAGCAAAAGCTATCAAAAATGGAAGACTGACGCTTGGAAATAATTTAGAAGAGTTTGAAAAAGACTTTGCAAAATATTTAGGTGTAAAATATGTATGCGGTGTTTCATCTGGAACTGCAGGTTTGCATCTTTCATTACTTGGATTGGATATAAAAAGTGGTGATGAAGTAATAGTTCCTTCAAAAACATTCATTTCAACTGCTAATGCAGCAGTATATTGTAATGCAAAACCCATATTCTGCGATGTAGATGAGTACACATTTCAAATGGATCCTAAAAAATTAGAAAAATTAATTACAAAAAAAACTAAGGCTGTAATACCTGTTCATTTAGGTGGAAATGTTTGTGATATGAATGAGATATTGGAAATAGGAAAAAAATACAATGTGTCCATCATAGAAGATGCGGCACATGCACATGGTTCAACGTATAACAAAAAGAAAGCAGGTACTTTTGGTACAATGGGTGTGTTCTCATTATATCCAGATAAGATAATGGCGAGTAGTGATGGTGGAATCATGGTAACAAATAGTAATTCACTTTATGAAAAGATCATGCTACTAAGAAATGTTGGGAGAAAGAACTTGGGAAAATATGACTTTTCTGCAATAGGCTACAACTATAGAATGAACGAGATACAGGCAATACTAGCAATAGAGCAGCTCCGTTTACTTCCAGACATGATAAAAAGAAGGAGAGAAATAGCATTTGCTTATGATTCTGCATTTAAGAACATGAAAAAATTAGAAATTCAAAAGATATATCCCAATATTAAATCTTCATACTATGCTTACATACTTAGACTCACTAAAGGAAACTTGGGTAATTTTAGAAAAAAATTATCAGAAAAAAAGATTGAGACAAGTCCAATGTTTACTTCACTACATAAAATGAAGATTTATCAAAAAATGTACGGAAAAATTATCAATACTTGTCCAGTCTCTGAAATGCTAGATACACAGACATTTACCATTCCATTGCATCCAGGAATGTCAAATGGACAAGTAAACTATGTAAT
>PFRJ01000104.1 GCA_002788515.1 Nitrosopumilales archaeon CG_4_9_14_0_2_um_filter_34_16
GCTACTGCAAATGCTTCTTTGAGATCTTTTGCTGTAACCTCAATAATTGCATCAGTTGCATGATCTAAAAACTTGTAACTCAATTGAGATTTTGTAGTCTCTCTGATTATTTAGGTGGTATTACTGTGTGCGGTTTCATCCATTTCTATTATTCCAAACATGTTTCCTTCAGTGTCCATGCACTGTGCAAACCATCCGACTTTTGGAATTAGCATTTTTGGAACAATTAACTGACCTCCCTTGTCTGTAATTTTTTTAGAATATTCGTCAACTGATGGAACACCAATTGTGTTAGTCATTCCCATCTGTCCTGGCATTCTCTTTGACAAACCTCCGTTGATTCCTGGCTCTTCAGTTCCAGTTGCTGCCATCCAATATTCCATTGGTCCGTCCCATTTCTCAAACTTCCAGTCAAATACTTGCTTGTAGAACTCTTGTGCTCTTTGAGGATCATCGGCTGGAATGTCAAAGTGTGATACTCTTGGCATACTGGTATGTATGTGCTAAATTATTTAAAATTGAGCTTTTTTCTTTTGGTAATTTCACTATTTTAAAATTGGAATGAATTGTAATTGATTTATGAAAGCCACATACTTTGATGGGAAAAATCTAAACTATGATGATAATTATCCTGTACCGCAACCTGGTGAAGCACTAGTAAGAGTCAACTTGGCTGGAATTTGTGGAACTGATTTGGAAATCTTGGATGGTTACATGAAGTATCATGGAATACTGGGACACGAGTTTGTAGGAACTGTGGAGAAATCTGGTAATCCTGATTTGATTGGAAGACGAGTTGTAGGGGAGATTAATGCTGGATGCGGTGTTTGTGATTCATGTAAAAAAGGAATGGAAAGGCATTGCCCTAACAGAACTGTACTTGGAATCTTAAATCGCAATGGTGCATTTGCTGAATTTCTTTCACTGCCTGAAAAAAATCTACATGTAATTCCTGATAGCATAACTGATGAGCAAGCAGTGTTTGTAGAACCACTTGCTGCTGCATTTGAAATCAAAGAACAAGTCTCATTACAACCTCAATGGAGCGTTGCAGTAGTAGGTGATGGAAGACTGGCTCAGCTAATTATCAAAGTTTTAAAATTGACATGCCCCAACATTACATGCTTTGGCAAACACCAAAGCAAACTTGTAGGTATACTAACTGATGGCGTAAAAATAAAAATTGGCATAGAATCTTCTGATGAACAATCATTTGATTTGGTAGTAGAAGCTACTGGCAGCAATTCTGGATTCTCTGATACCATGAAATTGATAAAGCCTCGTGGTATTGTTGTTTTAAAATCAGCTATTGCATCTAGGGAAAATCTTGACCTGACTCCAACTGTAGTCAATGAAATTACTTTGGTTGGTTCTCGTTGTGGACTATTCAAGCCAGCAATAGATGCACTTGCAACTGGCATGGTCTCAGTTGACTCTATGATTGATTCTACATACCCACTGGAGAAGTTCTCAGAAGCAATACAGCATGCAAAAGAACCTGACACTCTGAAGGTTTTTCTAAAACCATAGTTTAGATTACAAAATTTGAGCCCCTATTCTTCTGATTCGTCGTATTTTTCGTCTTGAATGTATCCTTCTTGGAGTTCCAACTGGTGTGATTCTTCTTTCATTTCTTCTTGTTTTAACTCCTTTTCTGATTCTTCAGACATGTGATAAATTATAATTCATCACTTATTAGTAAATTCTTAATTTTCAGATTTGATACTGTGATTTTATTTTCATCATGAATATGACTAGAATATTTTGAACACAAGTATTGAACATCTAAATTTACAGAATTATCTTCTGGTAATCCAAACTAGTACAGACAATCCAATTGTCTGAATTATATTAATTGCAAATAGATAGTGCGATACCATGTCAGCTGACATCATCAATGCCTTGTCATCCATGTATAATGTGGACCAAAACAGCACAATCACGATATTTTGAATCATTAGTAGTGCTGTAACTAAAACTAGTCCTGAGGTATAGTATGATCTGATCACTCGCATGTTCTGGACATAAGTTGCAATTACAACTAGCAGCAATCCGATGTTGAGAAACGCAGATACCACTGCAGCTAGCATAAAGTCTATCATCTCTTTTCACCTCTGAGATTCGTTATTTTACTTTGTTCCAATTTTTAGCATAATCTCCTCTAAAGCACTTTGATTCTCTTTCATGATTTGTGTTAACTGATATTCTGCTCCATAGTCTTTCTCAGCTTTGACAATAAGCTCGTTTTTTGCTAGAATTTTTACATGATGAATGACAGTCTTGTGATCTAAATTTAGTACAGTAGCAATCTTGTTTGCGTTCATTGGAGTTTCTTTGACTAGGTTGAGAATTTTTGCCCTGTTGACTCCGCCCCTTGTACCTGCAATGATTGCCCAAAGTATCATCTTGAATCTGGGATTTGGACTTGATTCTGCACCTGTTCCTGAAAACGAAAACAATCCTCTTGGAATAACATTTGGAAAAGAAAATACTGGTAGGGTAACTGCAAACACTGATTGTTCAGAATTTGTATCGGTTATAAAAAATTCCTTTTGTTCTTCTTTAGGATCATTTAGAAGATAACTCTGCATTTCCAAACAAAACGCCAAATGTCTTACACCAAATCAAAACATTGTTGTATTTACTCAAATCTACATCATTTGGAATCTCATAGTTTTGGTTTCCGTTGTTTGCCTTGAGTTTTCCCAAACTGACATAGTCTGATGCCATTTTGTCAGTTGACAAGTAAACATACAAGTCAGGACCGTTAGTTGATTTAAAATTCTCCAATCTCAATACATTGCTTTTGCCCTCTACTGGAATGGTGTACGCATTTCCTTGTGCGTCATGGACTCCATCCCCTACTCCGACAAATGAACCTGCATAAGTCATTGGAATTTCCTCCATCATAGTTTCCTCCATCATAGTTTCCTCCATCATAGTTTCCTCCATCATAGT
>PFRJ01000005.1 GCA_002788515.1 Nitrosopumilales archaeon CG_4_9_14_0_2_um_filter_34_16
AGCAAATCTGATGTCTCTATCTGAGAATGGATTGAATTTTTCTGATTCTGCAGGATTTACTAAAATACTGTAACTTCCTCCTGTGGAATCAAATACTTGCAATCCTTTTTTGGCTTGATTGCTATCTAGTCTGTCTGGAGAAATTGTATAGTAATATGCGTCAAGATTTCCATTTCTTACTTCTTCTAATGCTGTGTTTTCATCCAAATACTGAATAAATTTAACTGAATCAAAGAATGTGTTTTTTTCTGCAAATGATTCATTGTACATTATAGATACTATTGAAAGAGCTAGTATCACAACTAGCATTTTTCTCATAATCTTGTTTTTTAAAACATGTAATAAAACCTATATCATAATACCATGATGCTCCTAAAACCTATATTTCTAACATGATTCAAAAATTACAATTGAAAATTCATCCTAAAATGATAATTGGCTTACAAGGAATCATTTCAGGTGGCGTATCTGTTCAAGATTTTTCTGTTGTAACAAAAATGAGTTTAGATGATTCTCAAATAATCTTAGATGAATTCATTAAAAATGATATTGGAAAAAAAGAAAATGATTGGTATTATTTTGAAAATGGTGATAAGTTAAAAATCACAGTATCTTTACTTGAAAAAGGATTCCCAATTGACGAAATTGCAATTGCGTTGGATTGGAGAGATTTTGAGGGATTGACTGCTGAAATTTTATCATCAAAAAATTTTGCAGTAATTAAAAATATGATTTTGACTAAACCTAGAATGGAAATTGATGTCGTTGGCATCAGATTAGGTGTTGCAATTTTAATTGATTGCAAACATTGGAAACGATATACCGTGTCTGCATTATCTTCTGCTGTTAAAAAACAGATTGAGAGAACTAAAAAATATGTTTCAAAAACTCCTGGGGCAATTGCTGTTCCTGTTATTGTTACTTTGTATCATGATAAAATTAACTTTATTGATAATGTTCCAATTGTGCCTATTTTTCAGTTTTCTTCATTTGTTGATGATTTTTACGGTAATCTAGATCAAATGAAAACTATAGAAAAAGACTAGTTGAAAATAACACTACGCAACCTATTACAAACACTTTTGTAATTCTTAGTGAATTGTCTAACGCTTTTGAATAATCTTCGTATATGCTTTGACCCATAACTTTCACTTTTGATTTATTTTCTAAAATTTCGAATTTTGCTGATGTAATGTCTGCTTCTGCGTTTTTTGCAATTTCAAAAAACCATTTTGATAGCTTTTCTGCACTTGTAATTAATCCTAATTGATAGTATCCGTTTCTATTTCTGGCTTTAACTGGGGCAAAATGTGTGTCTGATGTACAGATCTCAAGCAATTGATAATCCCTTTTTGTAAATATGTCTATGATTTTCTCCCTTACTCCATTTTCCATGTTATTGGCATCTGCCCACCCAAGAAAGTATTTTTTTCCATTAATTTTAAGACACACAATTCCTAATCCCCCCATCCCTAAATCTTCTGTCCATACATCCATTCCATCTGTATTGGCGTATCCTAATTCTATTGGGAAACTATTTTTTGTGATTAATGTGTCTAAACAGGATTTTGCAGCCTTTAGCATGTCTTCCCCATCTTCATTAGAAATTTCTTCGCCCATCGCATTGTGACAATCCACTATCATTGGTTTCATATAATTTCGATTTTTGGCATATTGTTCAATTTCTGTTTTCATGTAGTTGGGAATATCTTCCATTCCATGTGGAGACAACGACAAAAATAATAGTGGATTATTCCCAAACAGCAAACCTATGACTCTTGACTTGTTTATTTGAACTATTACTGGCTCAGTACATTGTATTCCGTGATCTTTTATTTCACTATTTTCCAAATTTTTTAAATATTTTTCAACTTCATTTCTTGATGGTAGATTTAACGCATGGTTTGATATGCTGTGCATTACCATTGCGGATGATGATAAATTCTTGTAAATTAGATATGGTATATTGCTTCCTCCAACTGGATGATATGGTCCTGGATGTATCTCTGGTAAGACCATTCTGAACTCTTTTCCATTTTGTGTTGAGAATCTAATTTGAGATGTGGTCACATTGGATTCATTTGAACGTTTTTCCATAATCTCTTCTGCATCTGTGAAATCGTTTCCCTGTGACGCCAAATATGCTTGAATTGTTTTATGAGTACTTTCCATACCTGGTCTGCCTGCTCTATCTGTTAGAACTGACCATACACTTGCAATTATCATAAATGATATGCCGTATCCTAAAGACAAAGGATCACTTAGCATTGAAATCCATAACTCTTGTGGAACTAACACCAGAAACATTGCTATAGGTTGAACAAAACATATCGCCCAAGCTTTCTTCAAATTTACTCCCAACGTTGTCGTGTAAATTCCTATTCTGAAACTTGCAAAAAGAAACATTCCAAAAGTTACAAAGAATAATGACGTTTCTTTAACTAGAACCACACTTGCCAGTAACCCCATCAAGAGTGTGACTATCCATAACATATTTGCAAACAATGATGAATGAAGCGATTTCGAATACTCTTTTTTCTTTGAAAACATTGTATCGATAATTTGTGTTAGTGCTAACACTCCTACAATTATTGGAATTCTATACCAAAACTCTTCAAGTGATTCGTTCAAATATCCAAAATGAACTGTAATTACAATCACTGCTGCTATTATGAGTGATGCAACTAATGAGAAATGGTATGATGATGGATTAAGTAATGTAAGGGAAAATCTCTTGTGTATATTTGAAACATCGTCTAAGTCTTTTTCCATTGTTTCTTCACGGAGCTAGAAATATGTCAATTGCCCATGAAATTACAATTAAACTGATTGGAATGGATACTACTATTCTTGGGTCTATCTTGAATCCTTTTGTCTCGTCTTCAAAAAACCTCATGAGACCCCCGCTTGACGCTGGAAGTGGTGCTGATTTCTTATTACTACTCATTATAGTTCATCGTCACAGAT
>PFRJ01000008.1 GCA_002788515.1 Nitrosopumilales archaeon CG_4_9_14_0_2_um_filter_34_16
GTTGGTTTCTCAAAAGGTGATTTCAGATACCAAGTTGGAGACTGGCTTACAATGTATGCTGCAAAAAAGATGGAAGTATCAAAGATCTTCTAATTTTTTCTTTTTTAACTAAAACATCATAATACTGCATTGTATTGTATAATCAACAGGTTTAGAAAATGCATAAAAATGGTCAATCATCTCTTATATGGCTTTGTAACAAAATAATTTTTTAATTTTAAAACAAATTTTGATAGAGTGAATCATAAGAATTAATTTTTAAGAATTTCCTATTATAAGAACATTAGATCAATTTGGATTGACTAAATTCTTATAAACTAATATGTTATGATAATAATAATGACTACAAAAATGAAAAAATCAATGATGAACAAACAACTTATGTCGGTATTAGTTATGTTGACAATCATTCCTTTAGCAGGAACAGCTCTAGCAACTAACAGTAATGCTTGGTATTGGGTTGATGCAACTCAAACCTATGTTTGTACTAGTGATCTACAAAATGGATTAACAGTTACGGGTAATGTTTCTATTTGTGCTGATGTATCTACAAGTGGAGATCGATGGGAAAATAATCCGGGAAGTAATTGGACTCTATCCACAAGTGGAACTGGTAATGATACTAATATTACAGCCGAAGATTTAGCAGCAGGAGATCTTGGTGTTACAAATTATGGCTATAATGGATCATACCAATTGGTAGAAGCAAACATAGAAATCAATCAAAATGAAAGTTGGGGGGATGTTCTAGATGGTGATTCAACTAAACGTGACTTTCAATCAGTCATGACACATGAATTTGGCCATTTAGCAGGATTATCTCATACTACTAATACTAGCTCAGTAATGTATGCAACTGTTGCAATAGGTGATGATAATAGACAACCAACATCCCATGACTTCGATCATATGGATGACAAGTATTGATATGACTAGAAAATTAATTCTGTTCTCTAGTTCAGCATTATTACTAGGATTAATATTTTCATTAGCTTTGGTTATGAATAATCAAAATGATGAAATTGTTGGCGTATCTAGTAGTTATAGCTTTTCAGCCATTGAGCCTGAAGATGTTACAAAACTTGCTACAAGCGTTGTACGTGGGACAATCATTGATCAAAAACAAGTGATAGACTATAAAGACAAGGAAACACAAGATGGTGAAATAAAGAAAGCATTCTTGAAAGTTCCCTCACAAATCTACACAATTCAAACTGAAAATGTAATTAAAGGAGAAACAACTCCCAAAACATTTGAAGTAAAAATGAGAGGGGGTATAGTTGATGGAATTACATGGAATGCTGGATTTGGTGAATATTCTCTTGGTGACGAAGTAATTCTAATCCTAGATAAAAAAGACCATAATAGTTTCTACCAGCCAGTTTCAGAGTTTTTTGGAGTATATCAAATTGAAGGTAATATGGCACTAAGCCAAGAGAGACAATTTACCGAAAGTGTCCTCTTAGAAAAACTTCAATAATTTCTTTTTTTTAAATATAACAAAATCTCAAAGAAATTATGAAAGTTCAATTATTATTTTTATTTGCATTAATTCCATTAATTTTTCCAAATGTTTTAGGTATGTGTGCACCCGAATATTTAGAACCGGGAGAACCATGTATGGATGTTTTTGGCACCTTAATCATAGAACCACATGAAGCTCAAATAGTAAATCTTGATGGACAGTTATTTCGTCTTATAGGACCTTTTGCACTGGAACGAGAATCTGATGATAGAATTAGTTTAGATGGTGTGCTATTTACGCATCCTTCCTATCCAAATCCTCTAATATCTGATGGGCCTGTATCTGTGAAAATTACATTTGATGATGGAATGACCGAAAGTATTTCAAAAGTTGGTGCTCATTTACCCTTTATTGAATTTACAATACATCAAGATCCACAAGTAGGAGTTAGACAAAATGCTGATGGCACGTTTGATTTTTTGCTAAGTGTTGAAAATCAATTCATTTCCCCACTAAAACAGTTCAAGTTAGGAATTGCAATAGATGAAATACGATGTAAGGAAGGATTACAACTTGCAATAAAAAATTCTAATGACAACCCAGTTTGTATCAAAGAAACTAGTATTGAAAAATTATCCACACGTAATTATATTTCTGACTTGATAATAATAGGTTTCAAGCATCAATTACCTGAAATTGAAAACTAGAGTTCAAACCTATTGGGATTTGAACTAAAAAGGATAAAAGCAAATTTTGTCATATAATATGAAAATGCCCTAGTCAACATCTGATATTCTAAGAAAGGCAATCAGAAAGGAACTATCACGTGGAGATGATTATTCCACTACACAAAGAGACGAATTTCATGAAAAATTCTTGAATTCTCATCCTGATGTTACATGTGGCAGAACGCTGATAGTGAAAATTTTCAAGGAAATCTATGAAGAACTTTAACTAGCTATGAAAATCCACACAAACACCTATGAAAAAATCCCTATGAAAATACAATCCCTATGAAACCTATTGATCATAGTGCCTGAGAATTACCTATCATAGTGCCTAGAACATCAAATAACTACTTCGCACACCTAGGTAGGTGTACGAAGTATGGTAAAATGGTGTGATACTTTGCTGAAAAAAATATTCGAACCTTTTTTTATTCACAAATCTAGTCCGAAATAATGCGTATTTCTTGACAATCTAGTTAATTCTACCTTGTTGAAATGTTTTCTATAGTGATGATTTAATAGGCAATTTAATAAATTAAATTTTAATGCAGATAGTTCAAATCTCTGATCTTCACGTAGGCTCTCAATTTTTACAAGAGAAATTTGATATTTTGGTTAATGAGATCAATGAATTAAATCCAGACGTGATTGTAATTACTGGTGATTTAACCAATGAAGGACTCATGCATGAATATGAACAATGCAAATCATTGCTAACAAAATTCAAAACAAAAAAAATTATTACTATTAGTGGAAATCATGATTATAGAAACACTGGTTATCTGTTGTTCAAAAAATTCTTCCCGTTTGATGCAATTAATGAGTTAAGCGATGATGTTGTTTTAGTTACAGTAGGAACTGCCAGACCTGACAGAAATGAAGGAGAAGTAGGATATAGACAAAATCTATGGTTGGAACGAACCATGAAAAAATACAAAGATAAAGTAAAGATCGTAGCAATGCATCACCATCTGATTGCAATTCCTGATACTGGTTCTGATCAACTTACTGTTGTTGATGCAGGTGATGTATTGAGAACTATTTTGGATTCCAAAGTTGACATCGTCTTGTGTGGACACAAACATCGACCATGGGCTTGGAATTTTAAAACACTCACAGTTGTAAATGCTGGAACTGCAACATCTGAACGAGTTCGTGGCTTTTTTGAAAATACTTACAACATCCTTACCATAACTGACAAAAAAGTACAAGTTGATCTCAAAATTGTGGGTGGAAAGAGACTTCCTATTGATGAAATTGTTAATAATTACAGCCAATTTGGCGACGAGTGAATTTATTTACAGATTAATTATAGGCATCTTTGTGCGGGGATCGCCTAGCTTGGTAGGGCGTGGGATTGCTAATCCCATGTCAGCAATGACTCGTGGGTTCAAATCCCTCTCCCCGCGCTTCTATTGTTAATGATAACCCACAATGAACAAAATTTGCCCCTTAAACCAAATCTGAGGTTATAGAACAATGACGGTAAAAATTGACATTCATAATGCAAAAAGGAGGACAGAACGCGCCAAAACAAAACTCCAAAAAAAGTTCTCAGAGAATAATGCCAAAATCTCCTGCAGGTTCCTAGACAGGCTACGGTTAGACAACAAGTCCTACGGACGAATTGCAAATTATGCTGAATGTATTGGGAGAATTTTAGAAATCAAAGATAGTAAAGATATCGGAGAATGGACTAGAGAAGAAGTTGAGTTTATTCACAAAACAATTGCAGACTCTAACTATGAAAACTCTGTCAAAAAAGATACTCTGACAGCACTAAAGCGAATATGTCATTTTGCAGTCCATGATGAAATAGCAGACAAGTCAAAGGGAAAAGAATATGATCCATTGGTGGCGTGGATCACACCAGGATCGTTTCAAGACAAATATCAAAAAATACAATCAAAAGATCTTCTTACTGATGATGATGTACTTCAGTTAATTCAGGCAACAAAAAGGATAGGAGGAAAATATGTTAAACGAAACATTGCAATCATCTTTGTTCTGCTGGAGGGTGCTTATCGTCCGGGTGAGCTCCTTGACATCAGAATAGGCGGTATAGAATTTGAGAAAGATTTTGTACGAATTCATACAACAGGAAAAACAGGACCAAAATCACTAACACTTGTTGCAAGCTTTGTTCCAATCAAAGAATGGCTTGCAGAGCACCCATACGGTGATGATCCTGACGCATTTTTATTTTACCATGATAACGCAGATGGTCTGATTCCGTATCAAAGACTGTCAGAACTGATAAAAAATACAAGACGTATCTCAGGAATCAAAAAAAGGATATGGCCCTATCTGTTTAGACACACTGCCCTTACTGAGTACAGCAAAAAATTAGGCAATGTTGCCAAAATCTATGGCAACTGGTCTAGTAGCTCTAACATGCTTGCAGTTTATGAGCATCTGGCAAACTCTGACCAAGAAGACGCAATTCTAAAACTGCATGGTCTCAAAAAAGACGATACCCACAAATCCATATTGTTTTCAAAGTCCTGCCCCAACTGCCATGAACAAAACAGCAGTGACAAACATCACTGTATAAGGTGTGGCAAAGAACTATCTGAAGAACTAGTAAAGATCAAAGAGGCTAAACGAGAAGCTACTAGAAAATCGACTTTGCATAACTTTGAAACTATGGTATCAGAAAGAATTGGTAATCTGGAATCGTTGTTTGTAGAACAGCAAAAACTGATTCAAAGTCTATTAACTGAAAAAAAGAATGGATGATATTATGTTACTATCCACATATGCGTCTACAAGAATCAAATACTACTGTCCATTCATTGTAATAACTCAAAGAACATAATTTCTGTCATTTTTCCAGTATTTTTTTGATGTGTTTTATCTCATTCCGAATTCTTTTGTTGTTTTCTTTAATTTGTTTTTCAATAATGATTACTTTGGTTTTATTCATAGCAATATAATATTGATATATTTTAAAGGCTAAAACTAGGTTGGATTTTTAAAATTTGAAAGAAAAATGACTAGATTGTTGATAGAAAATCCAAATTAATTCATTTTCACGTTTTTGAGTTGTTTAAACAAGCGATTTAACAATTTGGTGTACTCTTCCATGGATTGTTTTTGTTCTTTCTTTTGTATGAAAACAATCTTCTCATTTATCAT
>PFRJ01000003.1 GCA_002788515.1 Nitrosopumilales archaeon CG_4_9_14_0_2_um_filter_34_16
CGTCGTCGTTAAGCTGTCCCGCTATCTTTTTTCTAGTTTTTTATCTTGATTTAATTATATTTCTAAATTCGAATTTAGAAATATCCTAAATTTCTACTCGGACATCTTTAATTCAGGCAAAACAAAAATTTTATGCGGTTTAATCTTTAGAATAATTCTTTTTTCATTATTTTGTTTGAACGGATAATGTTCTCTGTTCATGTATTGTTGAGTCAGTTTGTCTGCGTGTCTGTAATCATAATCTGGAATTAATTCTTCTACAACTCCGCGAATAGTAGTCATGTCAAGAGAATTGTCTTTTGATACAACGGATACTGCAACACGAGGATCACGTAAAACATTTTTGTGTTTTATTCTTCCTTCCGCAGTATTAACTAAAACATATCCATCATCATAGTTTGCCCAAACTGGAGATACTTGGGGAGAGCCATCTTTCATTAATGTGGCAATAAAGACAAGATTTTGCTCTGAAAACAATTTTACTATTTTTTCATCCATAATAGTCACATCATACCATATTGCAGATATTTTTGTTCTGCAACAATAACTGAGCGTTTTTCACGACATGAATCAAATTTTTATTTGATCGCACATATTGAATCATCATTTTCCACTCAACGTGTTATTTTGTGCTGGATTTTTCAAGCACATTTGTCATTGCCCTATTCATAATCTCCATTACCAAGTATTGTGAATAGTCTTCAGATTTTTTACCCTTTGATTTTCCAGTTTTTGGGGATAATCCTTTGAGAATTTTTTCAATTTTTGTAGAAGTGTTGGTAATCACTTTGGAGTATGTTGAATCAAAATCATCAGGAGTCTGAAAATCCAACAGTTTGGTGGATGTGCTGTAAAATTTTGTGATAGCTCCTCGAGACTCTTCAATTCTTGCAATTTCAATCAATCCAGATTCTTTGAGAATTTCCAAATGGTGACGAACAGTGGTGAGTGCTTTTTTGTATCCTGTTTTTTTCAGAGCGTTGGAAATTTGATCAGCAGATAGCGCCTGATGGTATAAGATTTCAACAATTTTAGCCCGTGCAGGGTCGTCAATTGCACGTGCCTGACCAACACTTGTTGTAACGGTACGATTAACTTTGATTTGTTTTTCTAGTAATGTAGACATACAAAACTACCTTCCCAACCGATCTAAAAGTTCCGCGTATCATATTTTTTTGTCTAATCGCATCAATTTTTGTTTACTTTTACATATTTCGTACCGGTATCAAAATGGTATAGACCAATACAAGATACATTGTAATGTATTCGATATTATTGATAGCACTACAATAAATATAGTATAGGATGAATAATTATTGTAACGGTTTTAGAAATTTCAAAAAATGCAAATTCTGAAAAACAGATTGTCAAATCACCTGTCAGGATGTGTGTCATGGAGATGTTGAAAATAGAATTCGAGTTGAGAGTTAGTTTCTAGTCGACATCATACAGAAATGTAGAATTACAAAGAGTGTCCAGTTAGTTTCTCATATGCAGTAACGTAACGTTGTGTCATTTTTGAAATAATCTCTGCAGGTATTTCTGGAGCCATAGGTTCTCGTCCTGCATCACGTTCATCATCAAATTGTTTTTGATATCCGTTTGCAGTCAACCAATCACGTAGTATCTGTTTGTCATACGCTTCTTGAATTTTACCTACCTCAAAGGAATCTTTAGGCCATAGTCGATATTCATCAGGACCAATAGAATCACCTAACGTAATTTTTCCATCCAGTAATCCAAACTCTAATTTTAAATCGGCCAAAATAAATCCTGCAACATCTGCAATTTTGGCCATTGTTTTGTAAATGTCAATTGAGGTTTGTTCCAACCAAGAATATTGTTCTTCTGTAACTAAATTCATCTCTAATGCTTTAGATTTGTTTATTGGAATATCATGTTCAGATTTTGTAGTAGGATCAAATATTGGTTCTAATAATTTTGCAGCTAGTGCAGTATTGGTTCCATCAGGTAAGACGACCTCACCTTTTTTCCACCTACTTACCAGGCTACCGTAAAAATAGCCTCTAACAACGCACTCTATTGGAAGCATTGTCATCTTTTTTACTACAATCTCAGTATCAGATTCTCTTCTGATGAAATGATTTGGTACAGATAATTCATTGAACCAAAATTCTGCAAATTTGCATAAAACTTCCCCCTTTCGCGGGATATCTTGTTTGAATTTGACATCAAATGCTGAAACCCTGTCTGAGAATTTGAATAAAATGCTAGATTCATCCACATCATAAAGATCCTTTACTTTGCCACTTGTAAGAAACTTCAACTGATTATAACTAATTTTGATAGAATTTAACTGCTAGGGCAATTAAACCAAGTTAACAAAACTTGCCACCGGTATCATAACAAAAGAATAGTGTTGAACTGAACTGGCAAATCCCGATGAGAGATATTCAAAAATAACGCATCATATAACGGAATAATGCATGAGTAATCTAGATGAATCAATAGGGAAAATATTACTAGAACTTCAAAAAGAAGATCCAGATACATTCAAAAAACTAATGAAAAAGGCTCAAGAAGATCATCCCGAACTTTTTGAGGCAGATGTTGACAAAGACAACAAGGAGATTGAAAAATACAATCTAGAAGTGGACGAATATAACAAAAAGATTGATGAGGATTAAAAAGAGGTAAGGGATTTCAAGAACCCATCATTCCAACCATCTTAGGCATCTCACGATAGGCTTTATTTACAAAAATATCATTATCGGCACTAACCATTACAAACTCCATCGGGTTTTCAGGTGGTGGAGAAACTATTATTTTTTGTCCAGATTTCAGAATTCCCAAATCTAGTGTGTCTCCTTCTCCAAAATTTACATGAATGTTTGTCAAGGGTTGCGAACCAGTGTTTTGTATAGTAACACGGCCCATTACAAACATATTTTGTTTGTCTAAGATAGGATCAACAAAAATATCATATTCTTGGATAGATATAGATAGTTTCAAAATATCCATGCCAAAAATTACCGCCATGATTGTAATTGTCACAATACCAATGCCAATAATTACGGTATACTGTTTCACAATTTCTCTAGATGTTTTCAGATAATTAAGAATGATTATTCCACTTTAACGCCATTCCAAAACGCAATTCTTCCCTTGATTTTTTTTGCAGCATCATTTGGTTCGGCATAGTACCAAGCACAGTCTTTGTTTGTCTTACCATTAACAGTTACAGAGTAATAATTGGCCATACCCTTCCAACCACAAACAGTAATTAATTCAGTTTTCTCAAAATATTCTTCTTTAATAGAATCATATGGAAAATATGCATTTCCTTCCACAGTGACAACATCATCACTTTCAGCAATTATAACATCATTCCATATTGCTTGCACAGATATAGAATAAGCCAAACCATATTTAATTAAAGCTGAAATTAAATTTAATTTGTTGCCTTGACTTGCTCGCGTTTACTAAAATCAGGTTTTATTCCCAAAGAATCATAGTTTCCTGAAGAACATGTAAAACACATTGAATCCTTTGGGATTCCAACTGCATCGGCCAGATTATCAGCATCATTATACCCTAAAAAGTCAACACCAATACTTTGTCTGACCATCTCAGTAATCTCATCACTAGTCAAAGTTTTGCCATTAGTGAATGTAGCAAGCTCTTCTCTAGAAGGAAAATCAATTCCAGCATAACATGGATAATTAATTTGAGGGTACGTGATTAACATGCTGATTTTTTTGGCACCTGCACGACGAAGAGCCTTGATAATAGCTTTGGAACTAGTACCCCTTACCAAACTATCATCAATTACTACAACATGCTTGTCTTTAATTATTTCACTAATGGGGATTATCCAGCGATTAATTTCAACCCTGTCGCTTTGATGAGGTTCAATAAAGCTTCGCAGTGGGCCTTTCTTGCTATATCTGTCCTTTAGTAAACCTTCATCAAAAGATACACCAAGTTCCTGAGCATATCCCAGTGCAGCAGGCCTTGCAGAATCAGGTACTGGAATCACCAAATCTGCATCTTTGATTGGAAACTTTTTTGCCATAAATTGTCCAATTCTTTTTCTTGAAACGTAAATGTTATGTCCTTCCATTTTGCTTGAAGGATGTGCAAAGTAAGTAAACTCAAAAGAACAGTGTGCACGAGAAGTATCAGTTGAGAATAATTCAGTTTCAATTCCGCTTTGACTTAATTTGATCAATTCGCCAGGAACTACATCTCTTTGAAGAGTTGCACCAACTGCAGTAACTGCAGCTGATTCTGATGTTACAATGTATGTATCATCAGATTCTTTATGTCCTAATACCATAGGACGAAATCCTTTAGGATCACGTGCTGCATAAACAGAATTATCATCAGAGATAAACGTAAAACAATAAGAACCAACCATTTCATTTTTTAGAATAGATAATGCTTTTCCCATTTCACCATTTTCAGAAATTAGTGAAACAAGTCTTTGTGCTGCAACCAAAGTGTCACTTGCATTTTGTGGAGTAAATGAACAACCTCCAACTAAATTAGATAGTTCTTGGGCATTGGCAATTGTTCCATTATGTGCAATGCAAAGATCTTTTACTTTCAATGGTTGTGCATTTTCTAGTGTACTAGTACCCATTGTAGAATATCGGACATGCCCAATTACACATGGTGATGCATATTCGTCAGCAAGTTTTTTAAAATCAGATGAAGAGTGTGAAACCAATCCTACTCTTTTAAATGGTGGTTTGTTTGGAACTGCAAATCCCCAAGCCTCTTGCCCCCTATGTTGCAAAGCTCGCAATGCATCAAAGACCATTGGAACAACGTTAGTTCCAGTTAAACTGTAAATTCCCACGACACCACAGTTTTCCTTTACTTTAGGCATTTCTAGGCATACTCCAAGACAGATGCCATCAAAAGTTTAGAAAAAGTGTAAAACTTAGCTGAAAAATCAGTTAATGTCTTCATCCCCTGTTCCATTACCACTGTGAACAATAAAAATGCTGATCACTTTAAGCGATCAAATTTGTATATACACAGATAGACAAATTGCAGATGTTTGACTCAGACACACATCATTTTGCATATTTTCTGATGCTCTTTGATTTTTTTGCTTGTTTCTTTAATTGCTGATCACTTTTGTATTTTTTAATTCGCTGTTTTGCTTCAGCAGCCTTTTGACCTTTTTGTTTTCGCCCATCTTTTTTCTTTGGTTTTTTCTCAGTCATACTTTGAAATTCCTTGTTTTCTTATTCTTTTCATTAAATTAAACACACCGTAAGTTAAAATCATTGAACAGATTTTTTGCCGTGCAATACTAAATTCGGAAGGGCGTGTAGCCAAATTCTGTGTGTTTTTTTCAAATCAAGATTAATTATAGATTTTGAACCGTAAATAAATTGAATTTTCTCATCACCAAACTGACCTATTTGTTTGAATGAAACCTTATTCTTTTTGAGAAGTTCCTCAATCTTTGAAAGATTTTTCTTATCAAAAGACAAAAGATATCTAGAATGACTTTCAGAAAACAAGATTCTATCAACATCTAGTTTCTCACCAGGAACTTTATCCAATGAAACTTTACAACCAATTTGATTAGTCATGCAAATTTCAGACACTGCAATTGCCAGTCCACCTTTAGAGCAATCATGTGCAGATTTGATGAGATTTTTATCAATTATATTAAGAACAGATTTCATATGTTTCTTTGAATCCTCAAAGTTAACTGTAGGACATTTTCCTCCGATGAATTTGTGAATATATTCAAAATATTCAGAACCGCCAAGCTCATCTTTAGTATCGCCAATAATTAGGAGACAGTCATCTTTTGAGATTTTTTGAGGAACGGATGGTTTCTTATCAATTAGTCCAATGACTCCAATGACAGGAGTAGGCTTTATTGAGCCTGCAGGAGTCTCATTATACAGGCTAACCTTACCTCCAACACATGGAATTTCAAATGATTTTGCAAAAGCAGTCAAACCCTTTAGAGATTCTAAAAAGGTCCAGAAAATTTCAGGATCCTTTGGATTGCCAAATTGCAGATGGTCAAGCATTCCAATCGGTTTGGCTCCAGTACATACAACATTTCTACATGCTTCCTCAAAGCAACCAATTGCCCCTTCTCGAGGATTGATGTAACATTGTTTTGGATTACCGTCAATTTTTGCAGAAAGATATTTTCCATTATCTAATCGCAACACAGACGCATCAGTACCAGGTTTCACCACAGTTCTAATTCCAACTTCATGGTCATATTGTCCGTAAACCCATATCTTACTTGCAATGTTTGGAGATGCAATTAACTTCATCAAAAGTTTAGAGTAATCAGAAACAGGTTTGAATTTCTTTTCAATTTCAATAGTTTTCAAGTATGTGGGTTCTTTTGATGGTAAATCAAGTAATGTTGCATTAGCTACAATATCAGCAGCCAGATTAGCAACGGTCTTTTTCCCTTTTTTGATATGAACTTGATTATCGGATTTGACTTGGCCAATCACAGAGCAACCAATACGGAATTTTTTACAAATTTCTTGTAACTTTTTTAATTTAGCAATACTGGTAACAATTAACATTCTTTCTTGAGATTCAGATACCATGATTTCATCAGGATGCATGTCCGATTCTCTAGTGTGAACTTTATTCACATCCATCTCAATTCCTATTTCTAAAGCATCAGCAGTTTCAGAAATTGCACATGACAACCCACCGCCGCCAAGATCTTTCATAGCATGAATTAATCCATCATTTCGTGCCTGTAAGACAGCTTCAATGATTAATTTTTCAATGAAAGGGTCAGGAATTTGGACTGCAGAACGATCTTCAGATTCCAAGGAATCTGAAGCAAATTGAGAACCACCAATACCATCTCTGCCAGTAGAGCCCCCCATCAATACAACAATGTCACCTTTCTTTGCGTGGTTTTTGATCAAATGTTCTTTTTTGCCAAAACCTATTGCAGCAACATCTACCATGGCATAATTTTCATAGCATTCATCAAACTCTACTTCTCCGCCAATTGTTGGGATGCCTAGACAATTTCCATAATCAGCAATTCCGGTGACAGCATTTTTGAATAGCCATCTTGCATGGATGTCTTTTTCAATATCTCCAAATCTTAATCCATCAAAAATTGCAATAGGTCTAGTTCCAGCAGATAAGATATCTCGGATGACGCCACCAACACCTGTTGCAGCACCACCGTATGGTTCTACAGCTGAAGGGTGATTGTGACTTTCAATGTGTGCAGTTACAACGTATCCGTCACCAACATCTAAAACTCCAGAATCATATCCTTTTTCATTAATTACACGCGGACCTTTCATTGGAAGCATTTTTAGATGTTTTTTAGATGATTTGTAAGAACAATGTTCAGACCATTCAGCAGCTACAATTTGTAGTTCAGTAGAAGTTGGATTTCTACCAATTTTGTATTTTAATTCATCTAGTTCTTGTTCTTCTAGACTCATTTGCTAACACCCATTTTTGTCAATAATGATTCAAAGATAAGAGAAGAGGGTTTGTTATCAACGGGATTGATGTCAGATTCAACTGCTCTTTCTGGATGAGGCATCATCCCAACCACATTTCCATCCTCATTACATACACCTGCAATTCTATTTGTAGAACCATTTACCACCTCAGAATATCTAAAAACGATTTGATTTTTTTTCTTTAATTCTTTCATGGTGTCATCATCAACATAGTATCGACCTTCCCCATTAGCTATTGGTATTGGAATCTTCTCATTTAGTTTGAATTGGTTTGTAAATGGAGTCTTGTTGTTTTCTACAATTAGATTAGTCCACTTACACATAAAATTAAGAGATTCATTTTTGAGCAATACTCCTGGAAGTAACCCAGATTCTACAAGAATTTGGAATCCATTACATACACCCAAAACAGGAATGCCTTTTTCGGCCATTTTTCGTACATCATTAATTATTGGGCTATGGGCTGCAATTACACCAGCTCGAAGCCTATCTCCATAGGAAAAACCCCCAGGAAGAATAACGGCATCAATATTTTTGGGCAGTCCTTTTTCATGCCAAAAGTATTCTGCATTGATGTTAAAGACGTCAGTCAGAACATGATACATGTCACGATCACAATTGCTGCCAGGAAAGACTACAACCCCAACTTTCACAATGGTATTATCAATGAGAGATTATAATACCCTATGATTAATTAGGTGTTTTTACGATCAGGTTTTAAGAGTATTGTTGATTTTCCAGTGTTTTTAAAATATAATTTTTAATCTTGTCAGATTGGATTATTTCTCAACAGCAAAGACATCTATTGTGACTTTACTCACCATAGGATTGTAAATTCTTAGTTCATCGCAAATCTCTTGAACCTTGGATTTGGCAGATTTTTTGTCTTTTTCTTTAATTGTAAATTTTAACATCTTTGCAGCTTTGATTTTAGAAACAGTTTTGTGAGTTCCTTTAAGAACTAAATCATTTAGAATTGTATCTCCTTCAGGGTCATTGATGCCAGGTTTATTTTCGATTGTTACATGAACAATAAATGATGCCATTAACAAATGTAAAAACAAAAGTGAGGTTAATCTATCTTCCGAATAATTTCATATTTTTATAGTGATTTTTAGAGACATTTGATTTTAAATTTAATTCAAGAATATATAAAAAATGATACCGTAGACAAAATAACATATCAGATAAGAAACCACAGATTTCAAAATTTGTAGAGTTTAGCGTCATGTCCTCAAGTTATAAAAAAGTGCACATATTCACCACAAAACATGACATAAAATCCAGTCACACAGATATTGGAATTTATACCAGAATAATTCACAATAATATGTCATGGCAAAAGGCAGAATGAGATATTGGAAAATTACTTCTGAGGAATTAGCAGGATATGCATATGATGAAAAGAATTTACTAAATTGGGAAATCAAGTGTATAAGAGCGCCAGAAGTAGAGGCTCATTTTATCGGAGTTTTCATGTATAGACATGGAACTGCGTATGACTATGAATCAGTCAAAGGAATATGTTATTTCCACAATAATATAGATAGAAAAGAATTACCAACAATCACTAGTTTCTTGCAAGAAAAATTTGGCGGTAAAGAGATGGAAAAAGGAGACAGAGTATTCCTAAAGGGCTCAAAGGAAATATTTTCATCTACAGATATTGCATCATTGGCAAAAGACATGGAATCAAAATTCAACACAAAGGCCATAATTTCTTTAGAGTTTGAAGGCATTACTGCAGACGCACTAAAAGCAGCAGGACTTCCAGAATCAAAACTATTACCAATTCCCACATAATTGATATAGTTTAAAACACAATGATATCAGATGTCTGAATTAGAAGATATTGGCAAGCATTTAGAGGAATTAAGAAAAAGAGTAATCAGAATAGTATTAGTTGTTGGAATTATTAGTGCAGGTCTTTTATCGCTTCACATTGAACCAATCCAAGTAGAGCAAGTCACATTATATTATCCAACACTTGACCCGCTAAACAATATTTCAGCCCAGATTACAAATTACATGAGAACAAATCTTGTTCCAGAAAACGTGCAGCTGATTCAAACAGCTCCAGGTCAGGCATTTTTTGCTCAAGTGTACATTGCTGCATTAGTTGGAATCGTAGCAGGAATGCCAGTAATCATTATTGAACTTGTGAGTTTTATCAAACCAGCATTAAAAGAGAATGAGATCAAGGTTAGTAGAAGTATTTCTCTTCCAGCACTAGGACTGTTTATTGCAGGATGTGTTTTTTCTTATTATTTTGTCATCCCATATATTTTGGAATTTCTATACAGATATGGGGAATCTGCAGGACTAGTAACTTTTCTCAATATTATGGATTTTGTTACATTTGTTTTGCAATTTTTATTAGCATTTGGAGTTTCATTCCAACTTCCAATTGTAATGTATGCTATCTCGGTATCAGGAATAGTAGATTCAGATTTTTGGAGAAAGAATGTGAGATATGCTATTGTCATAATTGTGATTTTTGGTGCAGTGGTTACTCCTGATGGGAGTGGAATAACAATGTGGTTTGTTTCAATCCCTATGATGATGCTCTATGTTGCAGGCATGATAGTTATTGAGCGTAAAGAACGGAAAAAGTCTACACTTAAATCTTAAATCAAAGAATAGTCAACATGCAAGGAACCGAGATCATCATAGTAGTGATTGTTATAGGAGTATTGATTTTTGGTGCAAAAAAGATTCCAGAACTTGCAAAAACATTTGGAAAAGCTAAAGGAGAGTTTGAGAAAGGAAAGATCGAGGGAGAACAGGAACTCAAAGAATTCAAGAGTGATATTGATGAATCAAGCAGTGATAAAAAAATCAAATCAGACTAATTTTCAATAATTTTCACAAAATCATCTAAAATCTTGCTATAATCTTGTTCATAGTTATTTTTTTTTAACATACTAGAAACCAAAGACTTTCCTTTTAATTTCAAATCAATGTCAAATATGACTTTTGTAGTATTTTCAAATTCAATGAATTGTTGTTTAAAATAACTCCCTTTGATATCACCACCAATTACAAAAACTTCATGAGATACAGGATTATCAGAAACATGTTTTGCCATGATCAATAATTCTTTATTACCTAAATTCAGATATTCTTCTACAACTGCCACATTATTACGAATTGAACGAACTCGTACAGATGGGAAATGTTGTGGAAGTAATTTTTGATAATTTTCAAAATTAGAAAAAATATCAAACACTAATTCTCTTTTTGCGTTAATAGTTCTTTGTAAAGAAAACTGTGGCAAGAGTAATCTAAAAGGTACCCCATCGAGGGTATAAATTATGTTCTATGCCAAATTGATCCAAACATTTTCCAACACCGTGATTAACAATATCATCAATTGATTTTGGTTTGGTGTAAAATTCAGTTACTGGAGGTAAAATAACAACGCCGATTCTAGATAGTTTCAGCATATTTTCTAAATGAATTGCAGATAGAGGAGTTTCCCGAACCATTAACACTAGTTTTCTAGATTCTTTTATTGTGACACTGGCGGCTCTAGACACAAGTGTGTCATCATAACCATTTGCAATTGCAGATAATGTTTTCATGCTACATGGCGCAACAATCATTCCATCAATTCTATGAGTACCACTAGAAACACTTGCAGCCATATTTTTTTCATCAGAAGTATGTGTTGCAAGGGATTTTACATAATCAGAAGTGTATTCGGTTTCCATGGAAATACATTTTTCGCCCCATTCAGACATTATCAAATGGGTTTCAATGTTTAGTTTTTTTAGAATCTCAAGCATTCTAATTCCATAAATCACTCCAGTACTACCGGTGATTCCAAGTACTATCTTCAATAGTTAATCAGTAAACGTTGCGGTATTTTATGTATTAGATGGAAATCAAGAGTTAACACTAGATGTTTGTAGGGTCGGTATTTTCTGCATCAAATAATTCTTGATTTGCTTTTTTCCGTTTAAACCACACGAAAATGCCTGCAGCAAGCATGACGGGAAGAAGAATTACACCAAGCATTTGTAGTTCAAAGTGATATAACACAAGTTACATCAAACACTAGTTGAAAAAAGTCTATTGATCAACCGATCTGAATAATCAAAAATTAGCTATATTAGATCCCAGTATTTAGGCATAATGTGATTAAAAGTTCTGAGATAAAGAAAATTGTCAATGATTACTCTGATGTAAAAATTGGTGTCCTTGGTAGTCACTCAGCACTAGAAATAATGGATGGTGCAAAAGATGAAAATTTTCAAACTAGAGTCTTTTGTCAAAAAGGACGAGAAGGACCATACAAAAGATTTGGTCGTATTGCAGATGAAATCACTATTTTGAACAAATTCAAAGACATGGCATCTCCAAAACATCAGAAGGAATTGCGAGATTCTAGCACAATCATTGTTCCTCACAGATCACTTACAGTATACCTGGGATACAAAACAATTGAAAAGTCATTTAAGGTGCCAATTTTTGGAAACAGAAAATTATTCCAAGCAGAAGAAAGAACTGCTAAGAAAGGACAGTACTATCTATTAGAAAAAGCCAAAATAAAATATCCAAAATTGTTCAAGGATCCAAAACAAATCAACACGCCATGTATTGTGAAAGTTCAAGAAAAAAAGAGACCGCTAGAGAGAGCATTCTTTACAGTTTCATCATACAAAGATTATCTAACAAAATCTGAAGAAAAAATCAAACAAGGTGTGATTGCAAGACAAGATCTTCAAAAAGCAAGTATTGAAGAATTAGCGATTGGAACATACATGAATTTTAATTTCTTCCACACTCCAATTTCAAATCAGGTTGATTTTATTGGAATAGAGAGAAGACTACAAACTAACATTCATGATTACAATGCACTTCCTGCAAGAGAGCAATTGGAGATGGATATTGATTTACAAAATATCGAAGTAGGACATACTCCTGCAAGCATCAGAGAGTCATTGCTTGAAAAAGTACTAAAAATGGGAGACAAATTTGTTGCTGCAGTAAAAAAAGAATACGCACCTGGAATCATAGGGCCATTTTCATTACAAAGTGTCATCACCAAAGATTTAGAATTAGTAGTGTATGATGTTTCATTGAGAGTGCCAGGAAATCCAATTGTTGCAACTACCAGTCCTTATACAAAATATCAATATGGACAAACATT